>NZ_JBSFHV010000030.1:0-89664 GCF_053597235.1 Streptomyces sp. NPDC001493 | reverse complement strand
GCTCGTGGTACCCGTCGACGAGGCGAACATCGGCCGCTCCTACGGGCTCGCCGTGGGACGACGGGCTCATGGTGGAGCTGTCTCCACCATGAGGACGGCAACCAGCTCCGATGTGCCGTGCGCGAGGGCTGAGTTGACTGAGGTCATGAGTCAACAGCCAGCCGTTCAGCTCCGATCCGTCACACGTTCGCACGGTCGCGGCAGCAGCCTCGTCACCGCACTCGACCGGGTCGACCTGACCGTGGAGCCCGGAACCTTCACCGCGATCATGGGCCCCTCCGGCTCCGGGAAGTCCACGCTGCTGCACTGTGCGGCCGGGCTGGACCGGCCGAGCTCCGGGCAGGTGTTCCTCGGCGGCACCGAGCTGACCGCCCTCGGCGAGCGCCGCCTCACCTTGTTGCGGCGGCGCCGGATCGGGTTCGTGTTCCAGTCCTTCAACCTCCTGCCCGCGCTCACCGCCGCGCAGAACGTGGCCCTCCCGCTGCGGCTGGCCGGGGGCAGGCCCCGCCGGGCCGAGGTGCTCGACGCCCTGGACCGGGTGGGGCTCGGGGGCCGCGCCGGGCACCGGCCAGGCGAACTCTCCGGGGGCCAGCAGCAGCGCGTGGCGCTCGCCCGCGCCCTGATCACCCGCCCCGACGTCCTCTTCGGCGACGAACCCACCGGAGCCCTCGACTCCACGACGGGCCGGGAGGTCCTCGCGTTGCTGCGCTCCCTGGTGGACGGCGGCCAGACGGTGGTCATGGTCACGCACGACCCGGTCGCCGGGGCCTCGGCGGACCGGGTGGTGCTCCTCGCGGACGGCCGGGTGCGCGACGAACTGCACGCCCCCGACGCGGAGCGGATCGCCGCACGGATGACCCGGCTCACCGGAGGCGCGCCGGAGGACTCGTCGCGGTGCGCGCCGGAGAACACCGCGGTGCCGGCGGTGACGGCATGCTGACGCGCGTCCTCGCCGGGCTGCGGACCCGCTGGGTCACCTTCGCCGGCTCCTTCGTGGCCCTCGCCCTCGGCACGGGCCTCGTGGCGGCCACCGGCCTCGCCCTGGCCGCCACGCTCGACGCGCCGGAACGCGGCCCCGAGCGGTTCGCGGCGGCCCCGGTGGTGGTCAAGGGCGCAGACACGCTCCGGGTCGCCACCCCCATCGGCGTACGCACCCGGCCGCTCGCCCGGCCCCGGCCCGTACCGCCCGCCCTCGTGGCCCTGCTGGCAGCGCTCGGGCCGGTCGCCGAGGACCGTACGTTCCCCGTGGACTTCCCGTCCGGGGGCCCGTACACGGACACCGAGGTCGTCGGCCACCCCTGGTCGATCGCCGCCGCGACCCCGTACCGGCTGACCTCGGGGCGCGCCCCCTCGGCGCCCGGCGAGATCGTCGCCGCCACCGGCCCGGGCTCCTCCGTGCGTCCGGGGGACCGGCTGCGGCTGCTCTTCCCAGGCGCCACGGGCGTCGATGCCACGGGCCCCGACGCCACAGCCCCCGACGCCACGGCCCCCGGGGCCACGGATCCCGACGCCACCGCCCCCGGGAGCGCCGGCCGGAGCGTGACGGTGGTCGGTACCGTCGCGGCGTCCGGGTTCGAGACGGCGCTGTTCTTCACCGACGCCGAGGCCGCACGGATCTCGCCGCCGGTCGACGCCGTGGTCGTCGACGCGGACCCGAAGGCGGTCACCGCGGAGGTGGACGCGGCGGCACGGGCCGACGGGCGGCAGCGGCCACGGGGTTCAGTGGACGGGCAGTCGGCCGACGAGGTGCAGGTGTCGGTGCTGACCGGCGACGCGCGCCGCCGCGCCGACCCGGACCCCGACCGCGACAAGGAGGCCCTCGCCTCCGTCAACGCCCTGCTCGGCACCGCCGCGGGCATCACCGCTTTCGTCTCGGCCGCCGTGGTGGCGTCCACCTTCTCCTTCGCGGTGGCCCAGCGGCGGCGGGAGTTCGGGCTGCTCCGCACAGCGGGCGCCACCCCCGGGCAGATCCGCCGGACGGTGTACGCCGAGGCGGCCCTGGTCGGCGTACTGGCCTCCGCCGCCGGGTGCGGGTGGGGCAGGGCGGCGGCGCCCCGCCTCGCGGCCTGGATGGCGGACCGGGGGATCGCCCCCGCCTGGTTCGCCACCGGCGACCAGACCTGGCCGCTGCACCTCGCCTTCTGGACCGGACTGGCCGTGGCGGTGGCCGCCTCGGCCGTCTCCGCCCACCGCGCCGGACGGACCGGGCCGACCCAGGCGCTGCGCGAGGCGGCCGTCGACGGCGGAACGATGCCGCTCCTGCGGTGGGCGCTGGCAACCCTCGTCGTGGGCGCCGGAATCGGGCTGCTGGTGACGGCGCTGGTCTCCGACCCCGGGCAGCTCCTCAAGCGCAAGACCTACCTCACCCAGCCCATGGTGCTCGTCGCCGGATGCGCCCTCCTCGCCCCCGTCCTGGTACCCCCGGCCGTCCGGCTGCTGACCCTGCTGCCCGCCCGGCTGCCCGGAGCCTGCGGGCTGCTGGCCCGGGAGAACGCCTCGGCCGCCGTCCGCAGGACCTCCGCCGTCGCCGCGCCCGTCCTCATCACGGTCGCCCTGGCCGCCGTCCTCCTGGGGACCACCGCGACGCTCGCGGGAGCCAAGGAGTCCGAGGCGCTGACCCGTACCTCCGCCGAGTTCGTCGTCACCGCGAAGAACGAACGACGGCCCCTGCCGCAGGAGTTCGTGGACCGGGCGACGCGGATTCCCGGCGCGCGGGTCAGCGCCTCCCGCTCGACCGGGGTCACCGTCCTCGAAGAGGGCGTCGCTCTCGTCTCCTACGAGGCGGCGGCGGTGGACCCGGACGCCTTCGCGGCCGTGTCGACCCTGCCGGTCGCCGCCGGTTCCCTCGCCGCTCTCGACGACGACGGCATCGTGGTCACCCAGGAGTGGCTGACCACGAACGTCGGCGAGCGGGTGGCCGTCCGGCTGGGCGACGGCCGGGAGGCGTCCCTGCGCATCGCGGCCGTGCTGCGCACCGGGACCGGGGACCACGGCGTCCTGCTCACCGCCCGCAACGCAGCCGGGGCGCCGGTGGACCGGCTCGACATCACGGTGGCGCCGGACGCCGACCGGACGGCGGTCGTCGCGGCGCTCCGCGCGGCCGGCCGGGCCACCGGGACCGAGGTGACGACGGCGCGCGCGTGGGTCACCGCCCACCACCCCCGCACCCGGGAGACCACCCGGCTGGGGCTGCTGATGGTGCTCGCCATCGCGCTGCTCTGTACGGGGATCGCGCTGGTCAACACTCTGGTGATGGCGACCTCGGACCGGGCCCGCGACTTCGCCGTCCTGCGGCTGGCCGGGGCGACCACCGGCCAGGTGCTGCGGATCGTCGCCGTCGAGGCGCTGGTGGTGGTCGGTGTCGGAGCGGTGCTCGGCGCGCTCGTCGCCGCGATCGACCTGGGTGCCGTACGGGGTGCGCTGGCCCTGCTCGGCGTGCGCACGGGCGTCGAGGTTCCGTGGGCGGCGATCGGCGCGGTGCTCGGCAGCGCCTCGGTGATCGCGGTGGTGGCCGCCGTACTCCCGGCGGCGCGGGCTCTCCGGGTCCGGCCGGTGGAGGCGGTCGGCGCGCGGGAGTAGCGGCGGCGGTACGGGCGGGGCGGGCGGGCGACCACCGGGGCCCGCCCGGCTGTCCCGCCGCCGTCCGGTCACCCCGCCGTCACCTCCCGTGCGCGGCCACCAGCGCCGCCGCCTCGCCCAGGACGGCCTGTTCGGTGGCGGAGAGGTACGGGTCCGACGAGCGGCGGGCGACGGCCGCGGCGAGGTCCGCCTCGGCGATCGGGCCGTCGCCCGCCATGGCGTCGAGCAGCGCGGTGAGCAGGAGGCCCACCCCCTCCGCCGCCGGGAAGCCGGGGATGAGGGAGAC
Source organism: Streptomyces sp. NPDC001493 (assembly GCF_053597235.1). NCBI lineage: Bacteria > Bacillati > Actinomycetota > Actinomycetes > Kitasatosporales > Streptomycetaceae > Streptomyces > Streptomyces sp. NPDC001493. The sequence continues at coordinate 85,799 of NZ_JBSFHV010000030.1, read as the reverse complement.
CTGCGCCAGGATCAGGGCCGACATGGCACGGTCCGTCCCGGGCGGGCCCTCGGTGGTGTTGCTCCAGTCGATCACCACCGGCCCGTGCCCGGTCAGCATCACGTTCTCGGGGTGCAGGTCGAGATGGAGGATGCGGACCTCCGGATCGGGGGAGAGGCGCGGCGGCAGCGCGTGCAGCTCCCGCAGCAGCCCGGCGATCATCTCGCCGCCCTGCCGGGCGTCCAGGGAACCGGCCATGAGCGCCTCGGCCAGGGTGGGGCCGGTCAGCCGCTGCATCACGAGATCGCCGGGGCCCGCCCCCTCGGCCGGCGGCCCGATGCGCGGCACCGGGAAGCCGAACGCGGACAGGTAGGACATCACCGCCAGTTCCGGGGTGGTGTCGGCGTCGTCGCGGTAGCGGCGCAGGACCCAGGAGTCGTCGAGTGCGTACACGTCGGCGCTGCGTCCCGAACCCAGTAGCTGACCAGTGTCCATGGCGCCGAACCTACCCGCGCGCAAGGGGGTTGGGGAGCGGTGGGGGGAACCAGGATCCGCCCGTCCGTTCCGGGGCCGGTCAACCGCCGGAAAATTGATCGGTGTTCGCGTGAAACATTCTCCCGGGCCCATCGCGTCGAAGGAGTGCGGGGCGCACGGCTGGACCGGCCGTGGGAGACGGGGGGACGCATGAGGAAGTCGCGGGTCGAGGACTTCAGGGAGTTCGCGGCGAGCTGTGTGGGCCAACTGTACCGATCGGCCGTGCTGTTGACCGGCGGTGATGTGCACCTCGCGGAGGATCTCGTCCAGGAGACCCTCGGCCGGATGTACGTGCTGTGGGGCCGCGTGCACCGGATCGACAATCCGGCGGCGTACGCCCAGACAGTGCTCGTCCGCGCCTTCCTCACGCACCGCAGACGCCGCTCCGCCGGTGAACGCCCGCTCGCGGAGCTGCCGGACACCGCCCCCGCCCCCGCCGGGGTGGATCCCGCGCTGCGCATGACGCTGCTCGACGCCCTCGACCGGCTCGCCCCGAAGGACCGGGCGGTGGTGGTGCTGAGGTACTGGGAGGACCGCAGCGTCGAACAGACCGCCGAGGCCCTCCGGACCAGCCCGGCAGCCGTACGGACCCGGTGCGTACGGGCGTTGGCCCGGCTGCGCACCCTGCTCGGCGGCACCCTCGCCGAGTTCGTCACGCACTGAGCCGGCCGGCCCCGCCGCCCCGCCGAAACCCGACCCGACCCGTCCCGACCGGGCCCGACCGGGCCCGACCTGATTCGGCCCGACCCACGCTGCCTCCACCGAACGAGAACGGTGACTTTGCCATGCCCTTTGAAGACGACCTGAGCGGAGAACTCCGCCGCGCCGGCGACTCCTTCGAGATCCCCGACCGGACCGCGCTGCTCGACGGCGCGGTCGAGATCGGCCGGCGCGGGGTGCGGCGGCGCAGGGCCGCCGCCGTCACCGGGGGCGCGCTCGCCCTCGCGCTCGTCGCCCTCGGCGGCGGTCTGGCCACCGGGCTGGTCGGGGGGGCCGGCCCCACCGCCGATCTGGCGTCGGGTACGCACTCCGTGTCCCCGGGCGCCGGCGCCCGGAGCGGGGTGTCCGGCTCGGAGATGGTCGAGACGCTGGCCGCGCTGCTGCCCGGTGGGAAGGTCTCCGAGGGCTCCGGTATCGGTACCGGGGAGCTGGAGGACGGGGCGGCGGCGTCGGCTTCGGTCCTCTACGACGACGGCGACGGACCCGTCACCGTCACCGCCTCGCTCTACCCGACGCCGCAGTACGTACAGGCCCGGGGCGCGGAGGGGGCCTGCGTGAACGAGGCGGGCGCCCTGCGGGACATGCCGGAGGGCGTGGCACTGACCCACGACGCGGTCGGCGGGCCCGCCCTCACCGCCCGCTCCGGCGGGAAGGCGTCCGCAGCCGAGTGCCCGACCGCCGTGGGCGCGGCCGCTCCGGAGGACGAGCTCGTCGGTTACCGCTTCCGCGGCTTGGCGGTGGGCGGGGTGACCGTCGACGTCCGTGCTTACAGTGGGGTGCTCGACGCGGGTGTCATGGGCGTCCGCTCCACGCCGCCGCTCGACCAGGGGAAGCTCGCCGCGCTGGGGCAGTCCGCGAAGTGGCAGCCGCTGGTCCAGCGCATGGAGGTGGTCGTCGCCGCGCAGGAGAAGCGTCAAGAGGCCTCGCCCACCCCGAGCCGCGCCCCCGAGCTCGACTACTCCCTGCTGATGCCCACGCTGCTGAAGCTGCTCCCGAAGGACGTCACGGTCGTCCGCCAGCAGCAGGACGGAGACGGCGAGTACGCCGAGGTGGTCGTGGACGACGGGCAGGGGCAGTCCCTCCTCGGGATCAACGTCCAGCGCGACATGCGGGACGTGGCGGGCGACCTGTACGGCAGCGCCGAGACGCTGCCCGGCGGGGCGCTGCTCGCGGTCCGGCAGACGCCGGGCGAGAAGGGCGGGCAGGGCATCGTCCAGTGGACGGTCGACCTCATGTACCCCGACGGCATGCGGGTCGTGGTCATGGCCTTCAACGCGGACCGGCAGGACGGGACCGCCACCCGGACCGACCCCGCGCTCTCCATCGCCGAGCTCAAGGCGCTGGTCACCTCGCCCAAGTGGCGCAAGCTCCAGATGAAGTAGCTTTCCCCGTACGGCAGAAGCGCCCGCGCCCCGCGAACCACGGGCGCGGGCGCTCCACTTCGGGCCACCGGTGCCGGGGCCTCACTTCGCGTCCGAGTACCGCTCCACCACCGCCGTGGTGAACGGGAACCGCACCGGGGTCGCCCCGAAGGCGATCCGCCCGGCCAGCTCACCGGCCTCGCGGATCGCCCGCACCACCCGCTCCGCCTCCTCGGCCGGGCAGTGCACGATCACCTCGTCGTGCTGGAAGAACACCAGCTCCGCCCGGAGCCGCTCCTCGGCGAGCGTGCGGCGCAGCCCGGCGAGGAGCAGCAGCGCCCAGTCGGCGGCGCTGCCCTGCACCACGAAGTTACGGGTGAAGCGGCCGCGGGCCCGTGCGTCGGAGGAGGCGTACCCGGGGGTGAAGCCGTACCCCCGGCGGCCCTCCCCGGAGCCGTCCTCCTCGTCCGCGCCGCCCTCCTGCGGCAGCCCCGCCTCGCCGTCGTCCCCGGCCCCGGCGGCGGGCGGGCTGGTCCGCCCGAGCCAGGTCCGTACGAGGCGGCCCTCCTCGCCCGCCTTCGCCGCGTCGTCGACGTACCCGACGGCCAGCGGGAAGCGGCGGCGCAGCGCGGCGAGGTTCTTCAGGCCGTCGCCGGAGGTCTGGCCGTAGACCGCGCCGAGCAGGGCGACCTTCGCCTGGTCGCGGTCGCCGCGGAAGGCGCGGTCGGAGAGCGCGGCGTAGAGGTCGCCCTCGTGTCCCGCGACCTCCATCAGCCCGGGGTCGCGGGAGATCGCGGCGAGCACCCTCGGTTCCATCTGGTCGGCGTCGGCGACGACGAGGCGCCAGCCCTCGTCCGCGACGACGGCCCGCCGGATCACCTTCGGGATCTGGAGCGCCCCGCCGCCGTTGGTCGTCCACCGCCCGCTGACCGAGCCGCCGGGCGTGTACTCGGGGCGGAAGCGGCCCTCGCGCACCCAGTCCTGGAGCCAGCCCCAGCCGTGCGCGGTCCAGATGCGGTAGAGCTTCTTGTACGCGAGGAGGGGCTCCACCGCCGGGTGGTCGATCTCCTCCAGCTGCCAGCGCCGGGTCGAGGTCACCTTGATCCCGGCCCCGGCGAACGCCTTGATCACGTCGGCGGGCAGATCGGGCCGCACCCGCCGCCCGAACGCCGCCGACACCTGGTCCGCCAGCTCGGCGAGCCTGCGGGGCTCGCCGCCGCCCGCGTACCGCTCGCCGAGCAGCTCGTTCAGCAGAGCCCGGTGCACATCGGCGCGCCAGGGCATCCCGGCCCGGTTCATCTCGGCGGCGACCAGCATCCCGGCCGACTCCGTGCCGGTGAGCAGCAGCATCCGGTCCGGGTGCTCGGCCGCCGCGTGGCGGCGCAGCTGGTCGGCGTAGACGTCGAGCAGTCCCTCGAACGGAACCTCCGCCCCGGCCGACGGCTCGAAGAGCGGGGACTGCGCCCCGGGGTCGGCGCCGCGGGGCGGTGGGTCGGCGGGCACGGGGGCGTTACGGAGGCGGGCCAGGGCCGCCGCGGCGGAACGGGGTTCGCCGAGCCGCCCCGCGTGGCCGAGGAGGAGCAGCTCCGCGCACTCGATGTCGTAGCACCGCTCGACGCGGACCCCGGCGGCGAGCAGCCGGGGGTAGATCCCGGCGGTGGAACGCCACACCCAGCGCACCACCTCGGGGCGCGCCCGGACCGCTTCGGCGAGATCGGGTTCACGGAGCACCGGACCGGCCGGGCGCCCGTCCCGCTCCAGCGGTACGAGCAGCGCGCCGCCGCCCTCCGCCTCGGCCAGGGCCCACCGTTCCGTCATGGCCCCGAGTCTGGCACCGGGCACTGACATCGCCCCTGGTACGTGGGTTCCGGTGGCCGTGTCTCCGGCACCGGCAGGGACGGGAGCGGCCCCGGGCGGCGCCTCCCGGGAGGCAGTCCCGGGGACCGGCCGCGAGGATCGGCAGGGGGGATCGGCACGGGGGCGACGACGAGCGGACCGCGGCGCGCGCGGGGAGCGGGAGCAGGGATGAAGGCGATCGTGTTCGAGGAGTTCGGCGGCCCCGAGGTGCTGCGGCTGAAGGAGGTGGACGCCCCGCGGGTGGCTCCGGGCCGGGTGCGGGTGCGGGTGCGGGCCGCCGGGGTCAACCCGCTCGACTACAAGATCCGCAAGGGCTGGATGGAACAGGTCCACCCCACCCCGCTCCCCGCGACGCCGGGCACCGAGTTCGCGGGCGTGGTCGAGGAGGTCGGCGAGGGCGTCACGGACTTCGCCCCCGGCGACGAGGTGCTCGGCTACAGCGAGACGGGTGCGTACGCCACCGAGGTGCTGGCCGCCCCGGAGAAGATCACCCGCAAACCGGCCGACCTGGAGTGGGAGACGGCCGCCGCGCTGCCGGTGGCCACCGAGACCGCCTCCCGGGTGCTCGACGAACTGGCGTTGGACGCCGGGGAGACGCTGCTGCTGCACGGCGCGGCCGGAGCGGTCGGCTCGGCCGCCGTACAGCTCGCGACGGCCCGGGGCGCGACCGTCATCGGCACGGCGTCCGCCGCCAACCACGACTATCTGCGGGTGCTGGGCGCGACGCCGGTGGAGTACGGCCCCGGGCTGGTCGAGCGGGTCCGCGCGATCGCTCCACAGGGTGTGGACGCGGTCTTCGACGCGGCCGGCCGGGGCGCGCTGCCGGACTCCATCGAGCTGCGCGGCGGGACGACGGACCGGGTGATCACCATCGCCGACGCGGACGCCCCCGCGCTCGGCGTCGCCTTCTCCGCCGGGGGCGGCGGCCCCTCCGCCGGACGCCTCGCCGCCAACGCCCGGCGGGCCGTCCTCGGCGAGCTGCGCATCCCGGTCGACCACACCTACCCGCTGGCGGAGGCGGCCGAGGCGCACCGGGTCAGCGAGGCCGGGCACGTCCGCGGAAAGCTGGTGCTGCTCCCGCAGGAGGGGTGACCGGTGGAGGGGTGAGCGGCCGCCGCGGGGGTGACCGGCCGCCCGCAGGGGTGACCGGAGGGGTGACCGGCCGCCCGCCTCTACCCTGAACCCATGGATTCGGTGATCGACCAGGCGTGCGCGGCGGCCCTCTACTCGGAGGGCGACGCCGGTCTGGACACCGGTGCGTCGCTGCTCGCCGCCGCCCCGGACGCGGACGACGAGGCGCACCGGCGCGGCGAGGAGTTCCTCCGCCGCGCCTGGGCCCGGGGCTGGCAGCCCGCCGACGTCGTCCGGTTCGTGCGCAGGGAGCTGGACGAGGAGCGGGCGGCCCTCGCCGCGACCCTGATCGCCGCCGAGACCGCCGCCTACGCGACGCTCCCGCCGCGCTGGTCCGGCCAGCTCGCCGAACTCCCGCAGCCGGTGCCGCGCAACCGCCCCGACCGCTTCTCGTACGCCTCCGCGCTGCTGGAGCTGTACCGGCTGCTGCTGCGGCTCCCCGCCGTCGAGGCGGTCGGGCCGCCGCCCGGGGAGACCCCGGCCGCGGGCGGAAACCGGCTCCCGCCGCCCGCGCACGACGAACCGCGCATGCTCACCCGCATCCGCGCCCTGCTGGCGAAGGCGGAGGCCACCGACTATCCGGAGGAGGCCGAGGCGCTCACCACCAAGGCCCAGGAGCTGATGGCCCGGCACAGCATCGACGAGGCCCTGCTCGCCGCCCGTACCCACAGCGGGGACCAGCCCGGCGCCTGCCGGATCGGGGTCGACGCCCCGTACGAGACGGCCAAGGCGATCCTGCTCGACGCGGTCGCCTCGGCGAACCGCTGCCGGGCCGTGTGGAACAGCGACCTCGGCTTCACCACGGTCGTCGGGTTCGAGCCCGACCTGGAGGCGGTGGAGCTCCTCTTCACCTCGCTGCTGGTGCAGGGCACCTCCGCGATGGCCCGGGCCGAGGCGGGGCAGCGGGCCGGCGGCCGGAAGCGGACCAAGACGTTCCGGCAGTCCTTCCTGATGGCGTACGCCCAGCGCCTCGGCAGCAGGCTCGCCGCCGACACCGCCCGGGTCACCGCCGAGGCGGGCGCGGAAGCCGCGGGTGCCGACGGCGGCGGTACGGACGGGCCCGGGACCGACGCGCTGCTGCCCGTACTCGCCGCCCGCGACGTGGCGGTCTCCGGCGCGGCGGACCGGATGTTCCCGAAGACCACCACCACCCGGGTACGCGGCGTCACCGACCTGGACGGCTGGACCCACGGCACCGAGGCCGCCGACCGCGCCCGGGTGGGCGGACGCGAGGGCCGGGGCATCACCCCGTAGGGGCCGGCGCCCGGTCCGTACGGGGTGATGCCCTACGCGGCCCGCAGGTGATCGGTCAGCCGCGCCAGCAGGGGCAGCGCCGCCACGAGCACCTCGCGCTCCTCCGGACCGAGCGCGTCGTCGATCGCGGTACCCAGCCACTCCGCCCGCCTGCCGCGCTCCTCCGCGAGCCGGCCGCTGCCGGCCGGGGTGAGGTGGAGCAGCAGTTTGCGCCGGTCGAGGGGGTGCGACTCGGTCCGTACGAGCCCCTGGCCGAGCAGCTCCCTGACGGCCTTGCTGGCCGACTGGTGCGTGACGCCCCGCCGCTCCGCGATGTCGGCGGCGGTCATCGCGCCCTCGCGGTCCAGGTAGCCGAGGACGGCGGCCTCGCCGGGGGGCATCGTGTCGGCGGTGCGCACCGTGCGGACCAGCTGTCCGATGGTCAGGCGGAGTTCCTCGGCCAGTCGAGCGTCGTCCATGGCGGCAGTCTATCCCCCAACTCTCCAGCCAGGTTGTACAACTTATATGTACAGTTTAGTTGTAGGTATGCAGCCCTGGCCGGAAGGACACCCCCGTGAAGCTCACCAAACACGCCCACGCCTGCGTCGCGCTGGAGAAGGACGGCACGCGCGTCGTCATCGACCCCGGCACCTTCACCCCGGACGCTGCGGAAGCGGTCGGCCGGGCCGACGCCGTCCTGATCACCCACGAACACTTCGACCACTTCGACGAGGAGCTCGTCGCCGCCGCCCTGGAGAACCGGCCCGGCCTGCTGGTCTACGGCACCGCCGCCGTCGCGGCGGCCCTCGGCCACCACGGCGGCCGCGTCCGCGCCGTGGCGGCGGGCGACTCCTTCACCGTCGGCTCCTTCGCCTTCACCGTCCACGGCCGGTCGCACGCGGTGATCCACGCCGACCTCCCGTGCCCCGACAACGTCGGCTACCTCGTCGACGGCAGCGCCGTCTACCACCCGGGGGACGCCTACTCCCGGCCCGGCGTCCCGGTACGCACCCTCCTGCTGCCGACCAGCGGCCCCTGGACCAAGCTCGGGGAGGCCGCCGACCACGTGCGGGCCGTCCGGCCCGAGCGCGTCATCCAGATCCACGAACTCATGCTCAGCGAACTCGGCCAGGTCTCCACCGCCCGCTTCCTCGGCGAGCAGGGCCTGACCGGCGTCCCGGTCGAACGGCTGGAGCCGGGAACCACCGTCGAGGTGTGACCGGGGCGCGGGCCCCCGGTCGCGCACCCCCGCTCGATCGCCTGCGGAGCCCCGCCGGGAGCCCGGCCCAGCAGCCCGCGGCTCCCCGCCGGGCACCCACGCCCGGTCCGCCTCCCGGAGCCCCGGAACCCGTCCCGGACGGGTGAACCAAAGGTCCGGCTTGCCCCGTATCGCGGCTACGCTCGGCCCATGAGTTGGCTCCGGGCGCTGAAGGAGACCGCCCGCTCGGGGTTCACGATCGAGCGGCCCCGGCTGGAGCCGCTCGTCGCGTTGCGGGGCGCCATCGGACTGGCGCTGGTGGTCGAGACCGCGCTGGCGGTCTTCGGGCCGGTCATCGCGGCCAGCTCGGCGTTCGGCGCGTTCCAGGCGGCCATCGCCACCTTCCAGCGCAGCTGGCGCCCCCGCCCGGTGCTCGCCCTGGTCTCCGGTGTCAGCCTGAGCATCTCGACGTTCGTCGGCTACGTCGCCGGCCCGTACCACGTGGTGTTCCTCGGCGTCCTGGTCCTCTGGACCTTCGTCGCCGGGCTCGCCTGGGCGGCGGGCCCCACCGGCGGCATCATCGCCTCCTCCAACGTGGCGATCATGCTCGTCACCATCACCCTGCCCACCTCCGTCCTGGACGCCGCGGCGCACGCCGGAGTGATCATCATCGGCGGCCTGGTGCAGGCCTCCCTGATCGTGCTCTTCCCGGTACGCCGGTGGGGTGCCCAGCGCGACGCGCTCGCCGACGCGCTGGCCGCCGAGGCCGACTACGCCCGGCGGCTGCGCTACGACCCGATCGCGCCCTTCGACTCGGAGGCGCTGATGACGGCCCGCGACGCGGCGGCGATCTCCGCCCGGGAGGCCCGCCACCGCCCGGCCGAACTGCACGGCGCCCGGAGCATCGCCGAACGCATCCGCCCGGTGCTGGCCTCGCTGGCCGACCCCGCCATGGGCGTGCCCGAGGAGGGCCCGCAGCGCGACCGGGCCCGCGAGCTGCTCAAGGCGGCCGGCTCGGTGCTCGACGCGGCGGCCCGCGCGATCCGGCACGGCGATCCGGTCCGGCTGGGCGGACCGGCGCTGGCGGCGCTGGAGGCGCCCGAGACCGGCGGGCTCACCAGCGGCCCGCCCCGGAGGGCGGCCGACCGGCTGATCGCCCTCCTGCACGACGTCGTGGAGATTGCCGAGGGCGCCGGAACCCGGCACGGCTCGGAAGCCGACCCCGAGACCCCGCACCGCCGCCGCCCCGGCCTGATCAAGCTCGTCCCGGTCGTGATCGGCCGGATGCGCGGCGAGTTCCACCGCGGATCGGCGATCCTGCGGCACGCGATCCGGGTCACCGCCGTCGCCACCGTCGGCTACTTCATCGGAGAGGCGCTGCCCTTCGGACACGGCTACTGGGCGCCGATGGCCGCGGTCATGGTGATGCGGCCGGACTTCTCGCAGACCTACGCCCGCTCGGTGGCCCGCTTCGGCGGCACCATCGTCGGCGTCACGTTCGCCACCGTGATCGTGCAGGTCGCCGACCCCGGCCCGGAACTCTCCGCCGCGCTCGCCGTCTGCTGCGCCTGGCTGATGTACCTGCTGATGCGCACCGGGTACGCGGTCGGCCAGGTCTGCATCTCGGCGTACGTCGTCTTCCTGCTCGGCATGGCCGGCAACGACTGGTCGCAGACGGTCCCCGAACGCATCGTGCTGACCCTCGTCGGCGGGCTGCTGGCCATGATCTCGTACGCCGTCTACCCGGCCTGGGAGACCCCGCGGCTGCGCAACCGGCTCGCCGGGTGGCTGATCGCGGTCGGCCGGTACGCCGCCACGGTCATCGACCAGTACGCCGACCCGGCGGCCCGCAGCAACGAGGACGTACGGACCGCGCTCATCGCCTCCCGCGAGGCCCGCGTCGAGTGGACGGAGACCCTGAAGAAGGCGCAGTACGAACCGGTCCGGCACCGGGGCATCTCCCGGGCGGCCGCCACCGACGCCCAGCACGCGCTGTCGCAGCTCGGCCGGGCCGCCATGTTGCTGGAGGCCCACCTGCCCGACCGCGCGGCGACCCCCGTGCGCGGCGCGGCGGAGCTCGCCGACGCCCTGCGCGGCTCCACCGAGAAGGGGGCGAAGGCGGTACGCGAACGGCGGGTCCCGGAATGGGGGCCGGTCGCTGAGACGGTGGCGTACTGGGACTTTCTCGAAGCGCCCTACGACGAGGAACCCGAACCGGGAGAACCCGTCCCCGACCCCGTCGTACGCCGGGGAGCCGCGCTGCTGCTCGACGCACTGGTGGAATTGTCGTTCGCGCTGGACGACCGGGGAGCCGTGCCCAGCAGCCGGAGAGCGAGACCGGGCGAGGGAGACGGAGAAGACGGAGAAGCCGGGGAAGCGGGAGAAGCCGGGGAAGCGGGAGAAGCGGGAGAAGCGGGAGAAGCAGGAGAAGTGGGCCGGGCGGAACCGGAATCCCGCTGAAAAGCATGGATACGTGGGAGGGCGCTCGGGGCGGTGCCCGGCGGTTTTCGCCGCGGTGTCGCCGTGGTCGCGTCGCAGGGCGCCCGGCACCGGCCGTGGCCCGCGGATATGGCGGGGGAGACGCCGGGGCGCGGCGGCGGGGATCACCGGCCAGTGGGCGCCCGGGAGGTCTTCCAGTGGTGCACATGCCATTTGCAGGTGACAGGAATCCCTGTAATCAAAGGACCACCCCGCGTGCACGTGCATTTGCCCATGCATTGGCATGTGAATTACCGCTATGATCCAGGTTGGTTGACGCTCGGTTGACACTTGCACCTTGCAACTCGGGGAGCTTTCTGTGCACGACGTGTACAACGGCATGGCGGCCACAGGACTTCACGGGGTCGTCTGGCAGAAGAGCAGACACAGCAACTCCCAAGGATCTTGCGTGGAGTTCGCGAAACTTCCCGGGGGGAATGTGGCCATGCGCAACTCCCGTCACCCGGACGGTCCGGCGCTCGTCTACACGCCGGCGGAGATCGAAGCGCTTCTGCTGGGCGTCAAGGACGGCGAGTTCGACCACCTGGCGTCCGGGGCCTGAGCGGTCGCGGCGCGGTACGGCCCGGTTTCGCGGTCGCCGGAGGGTGTGCGGGGGTGCGGCGCGCGCCAACGGAAACGGCCTCGGCGCGAGCGCGGGTGGCTTCAGGCGGCCAGGCGTCGGCGTGCGGCCGGGCGGGGCGTGATGAGGGCCGGAGCGCGACTCCCCCTCGCACTCCGGCCCTCGGTCTGGTCGGGTCCGGCCTCCGGACGGTTCCCGTACGGACGTGCACCCGCCCGTGCGGGGCGGCGAACAGCCCACTTTTCAGCGGGAGTTGTCGGCCACCTCGCCGTCGTCCGTCAGCAGGAACACCGCCCAGACGACCTTCCCGTGCGGGGCCGTCGGCGCTGCCGGGATCCCGGCAGCCGGGACCGGGTGCCAGCCCCAGCTGTCGCTGAAGGACTCGACCAGGAACAGCCCCCGGCCGGACTCGGCGGAATCCTCCGCCTCCCCGGCCACCGGGCTCTCCCGGCTGGGGTCGCGGACCGCGCACACCAGGCGCGCCGGACAGAGGGCCAACTGGAGCCGTACCGGAGGGGAGTTCTGGTCGCGGGCGACATCGGCGGGCAACGCGTGGCGCAGGGCGTTGGTGACCAACTCCGAGACGACCAGGGCGACATCGTCGAAGCGGTCGTCGAGCTGCCACTGGTGGAGCGTGCCACGGGTGAAGTGCCGTGCGGAGCCGACCGCTTCGTACCGCGCCGGGAGCGTGATCGATGCCGATGCCGTGATCGCCGCAGGGTCGGTGGGGGGCAGGCCACGCCGTAACGGTTCGAGCGTCGTCGATCCATCAGTCCTCATGCGAGGTGCTCCCGGGATTCGCGGCTGCGAGCGGCACTGCCTGTGAGCGGTACTGCGGGGACACAGCGGCACAACACGAACGATCACGCAGGTGCGCAAGAGCCATGCTTCCGAATGCTTGGAGCAGATGCAAGGGCAGATGCACGTGCACGCGCCGGACCTGCCCGGTACCGTGGTGGTTCCGGAGTATTTCTTCCGCGCGGCATTTTTCATGGCTCCGGCAAGTCTTCCCCTCTCTGTAACCGAATGAGTACGGCCCGGAGCGTTTTGGTGGCAGAATCCGGTGCTCGGGGTTCGGGGGGCCTCGTTGCCCGGGAAGCTATGGGGAGGGTTGTCCAGTGTCGGCAGGCGAGTCGAGTGGATCCGTGGTGCGCCGCATCCTGCTGGGCTCTCAGCTCAGGAGGCTGCGCGAGTCCCGCGGAATCACGCGTGAGGCGGCCGGCTACTCCATCCGGGCCTCCGAATCGAAGATCAGCCGCATGGAGTTGGGACGGGTGAGCTTCAAGGCCAGGGACATCGAGGATCTGCTCACGCTCTACGGAGTCGCGGACGAGGCGGAGCGCGAGTCGCTCCTCGGCCTGGCGCGCGAGGCCAACGTGGCGGGCTGGTGGCACAGTTACGGTGACGTGCTGCCCGGCTGGTTCCAGACGTACATCGGTCTGGAGGGGGCGGCATCCCTCATCCGCATCTACGAAGTCCAGTTCGTGCACGGCCTGTTGCAGACCGAGGCGTACGCGCACGCGGTTGTCTCGCGGGGCATGCGCGGGGCGCCCGAGGCGGAGATCGACCGCCGGGTCGCACTCCGCCTGGAGCGGCAGAAGGTACTCGTCTCCGAGCGTGCGCCGGACTTCCACGCGGTGCTCGACGAAGCGGCCCTGCACCGGCCCTACGGATCGCGCGACGTGATGCGCTCCCAGTTGCGGCACTTGCTGGAGATGTCGGAGCACCCCAACGTCTCTCTCCAGGTGATGCCCTTCAGTTTCGGCGGACACGCGGGAGAAAGCGGCGCGTTCACCATGCTGCGCTTTCCCGAGTCAGACCTGTCGGACATCGTCTTTCTGGAGCAGCTCACCAGCGCGCTGTATCTCGACAAGGCCGAGGACGTCCAGAGTTACGAAAAGGCCATGGTCCGGCTGCGCGCCGACAGCCCCGGGGAGGACGAGACCCGGGATCTCCTCCACAGACTGCTTCGACAGACCTGATCCACGCGTACGATGACGTTCGATCAGGAGTGTGCGAACACCTGCAGTAAGGGATTGCATGTCCTTCTTCCATGAACTGGCCCATCAGTACATCGATGGCGAATGGCTGACCGGCAGCGGTTCGTGGGACATCATCGACGTCAATCCCTACAACGGCGAGAAGCTCTGCGCCATCACGGTCGCGACCACCGCCGAGGTGGACCGGGCGTACCGGGCCGCCGAGCGCGCGCAGACGGCGTGGGGCGCCGCCCGGCCGCACGAGCGACAGGCCGTCCTCGTCCGGGCGTTGGCCGTCGTCGAGGAGCGCGCCGACGAGATCGCCGAGGCCATCGTCGACGAGCTGGGCGGGACGCTGCCCCGGGCGCGGTACGAGATCGAGCTGGGCCGTGAGCTCCTCCGCGAGGCGATACGCCAGGCCGTCCGGCCGGTCGGCGGGCTGCTGCCCGCGGCGGTGGACGGCAAGGAGAACCGGCTCTACCGGCGGCCCGTCGGGGTCGTCTCCGTCATCAACGCCTTCAACTTCCCCTTCGTCGTGGCGATGAAGTCCGTCGCGCCGGCCCTGGCGCTCGGCAACGCGGTCGTGATGAAGCCGCACCAGAACGCTCCCGTCGTCGGCGGCGGTCTCGTGGCCCGCGTCTTCGAGGAGGCCGGGCTGCCGCCGGGGCTGCTCAACGTGGTGGTCACGGACAGCGCCGAGATAGGGGACGCGTTCATCGAGCACCCGGTGCCCGCGGTGATCTCGTTCACCGGCTCGGACCGGGTCGGCCGCCGGATAGCGGCCAGGGCGGCCCGCCGTTTCAAGCGGTGCGTACTCGAACTCAGCGGCAACAGCGCCCTGGTGGTGCTGGAGGACGCGGACATCGGGGCGGCCGTGGATGCCGCCGTCTTCAGCCGGTTCTTCTTCCAGGGCCAGGTCGGCATGGCGGCCAACCGCATCCTGGTCGACCGCCGGGTGGAGGCGGAGTTCTCCGCCCGGTTCGTCGCCGAGGCGTCCCGGATCACCGCCGGTGACCCGCGCGACCCGGCCACCCGCATCGGCCCGGTCATCAACGCCTTCCAGGTCGACGCGCTCTCCGGGCTGGTCGACGAGGCGCTCGCCGCCGGGGCCACCGCGCTGCTGCGCGGCCGTACCCGGGGCAATGTCGTGGAACCGACCGTGCTGACCGGCGTGCCCGAGGGCTCGCCCCTGCTGACGCAGGAGGTCTTCGGTCCGGTGGCCGTACTGATCCCCTTCGACGGGGAGGACGAGGCGGTACGGATCGCCGACGACACCCCGTACGGGCTGAGCGGAGCCGTGCACACCGCCGACGTCGACCGCGGGGTGCGGTTCGCGCGGCGGGTCCGCACCGGGATGTTCCACGTCAACGGTCCCACCGTGCAGGACGATCCACTGGCCGCCTTCGGGGGCGAGAAGATGTCCGGACTCGGCAGGCGGAACGGCGACGCGGTCGTGGACGCCTTCACGACGACCCACTGGATCTCGGTCCAGTACGGCCGCACGGTCTTTCCTTTCTGAACGGGACCGCGTGTCCCGGGCCTTGAGGACCGGAGCTGTCCGCAAGGGCTCGTAGCGTGGGGGTGTCGGTCGGGGCCACGGGGGCGCCGGCCCGAGACCCCGGGACGGTCAGCATGGTCACCCACGTGTCCGAATCGCACGGCGACGAGCGCGGCACCCTCCTCGCCTTCGTCGAGGCCCAGCGCGGCGCGATCCGCCGCACCCTCCTCGGGCTGACCGAGGAGCAGGCGGCGAGCAGGCCGAGCGTCAGCGAGCTCTCCCTCTCCGGGCTGGCCAAGCACGTCGCCGAGACGGAGCTGAACTGGCTGCGGATGGCCCAGCGGCAGCCCAACGAGAAGGCGCGTACCCAGGAGACCTGGGGGGACAGCTTCCGGCTCGTCGGCGACGAGACCGTCCCCCAGGTGCTGGCGTTCTGGGACGGCGTCGCCGCCGAGACCGAGAAGTACGTCCGGTCGGCGCCCGACCTCGACGCCACCTTCCCGCTGCCGGAGGCTCCCTGGTTCCCGCCGGGCGAGGAGGTCTCCCTGCGGTGGTTCCTGATTCACCTGGTCGAGGAGATCGCCCGGCACGCCGGTCACGCCGACATCATCAGGGAGTCCCTGGACGGCAGGACCGCCTTCGAGTTGATCGCGGAGAGCCGCAAGTAGACGTGTGCGCCCGACCGTTCAGTGATGGAACGAGGTCGCGGCGCCCTTGTCGCGACTCAACGGGTGCGACTGCTCGCGCAGTTCGGGCAGCAGCGCCCGCAGGTCCTCCAGCAGGAGCTCGGCGAGGTCGGAGGAGAATCCGTTGCGGCAGACGACCCGCAGCACCGACAGGTCCTGCCGGTTGGCCGGGAAGGTGTAGGCGGGCACCAGCCAGCCGTGCTCGCGCAGCCGCCGGGACACGTCGAAGACGTCGTACGCCGTCACGTCCGGCGCGGTCGTCACGGCGAAGACCGGCAACTCGTCGCCCCGGGTGAGGAGATGGAAGTCCCCGAGGGCCTCGATCCGCTCGGCGAGGCCCCGGGCGACGTCGCGGGAGGTCTGCTGCACGGCGCGGTAGCCCTCCCGGCCCAGCCGCAGGAAGGTGTAGTACTGCGCGACGACCTGGGCGCCCGGCCGGGAGAAGTTCAGCGCGAAGGTGGGCATGTCGCCGCCGAGGTAGTTCACCCGGAAGACGAGCTCCTCGGGGAGGTCCTCGGGGGTGCGCCAGAGCGCCCAGCCGACACCCGGGTAGACCAGGCCGTACTTGTGGCCCGAGGTGTTGATGGAGGACACCCGGGGGAGCCGGAAGTCCCACACCAGGTCCTCGTCGACGAAGGGCGCGACCATGGCGCCCGAGGCGCCGTCGACGTGGACCGGGATGTCGAGCCCGGTCCGCTCCTGGAGGGCGTCGAGCGCCTCGCAGAGGCCGGCGATCGGCTCGTACGACCCGTCGAAGGTGGAGCCGAGGATCCCGACGACCCCGATGGTGTTCTCGTCGCAGAGGTCGGCGGCGCCCTGCGGGTCGATGTGGAAGCGGTCGCCCTCCATGGGGACGAGCCGGGCCTCGACCTCCCAGAAGTTGCAGAACTTCTCCCAGCACACCTGCACGTTGATGCCCATCACCAGATTGGGCCGCGCGGTGGCCGGATAGCGGTCGGGGTTCTTCGCCGCCCAGCGCCGCTTCAGCGCCAGCCCGGCGAGCATGCAGGCCTCGCTGGAGCCGGTCGTGGAACACCCCACGGCGGTGGCCGGGTCGGGGGCGTTCCACAGGTCGGCGAGCATCGCGACGCACCGGCGCTCCAGTTCGGCGGTGCGCGGGTACTCGTCCTTGTCGATCATGTTCTTGTCCCGGCACTCCGCCATCAGCACCCCGGCCTGGGGTTCCATCCAGGTGGTGACGAAGGTGGCGAGGTTGAGCCGCGAGTTGCCGTCGAGCATCAGCTCGTCGTGGACGAGCCCGTACGCGGTGGACGGCGGGAGCGGGCCGTCCGGCAGCCGGTGCGTCGGCGGGGCCGAGGTCATTCCGGCCGTCGGATCGGCCTCCCCGAAGAAGGGGTTGAGGGCCAGCTTCCGGCCCTTGCCGGAACCGTCCTTGCCGTGTGATCCCTTGTGGAGCGCCATGCGGCACGTCCTCTCGGTCCGCGGACCCCGGTCGCGGGGCCCGCTCCCGCGGTCGTCCTCGCCGCCGGGTCAGCCCTCGGCGGCGAGGCCGGCCTTGATGGCCCGGGTGAACTTCACGACGCGCTCGGCCTGGACGCGCGCCGCCGTCAGCGTCTGCTCGCCGACCGGGATGTCCCCCTGGCCGGCGACGTGCGAGGTGCCGTAGGGGTTGCCGTCGACGAACTTCGACGGGTCGGTGTACCCGGGGGCGACGAGGATGCCGCCGAAGTGGTGGATGGTGTTGTAGAGCGCGAGCAGCGTCGACTCCTGGCCGCCGTGCGCGGTGGCGGAGGCGGTGAAGCCGCTGTAGACCTTGTCGGCCAGCGCTCCGGCCTGCCAGAGCCCGCCGAGGGTGTCGATGAACTGCTTGAGCTGGGCGGCGAGGTTCCCGTACCGGGTGGGCGAGCCGAAGATCACCGCGTCGGCCCAGACGATGTCGTCGGCGACGACCTCCGCGATGTCCGCGGTCGCCCGTACGTTGGCGGCCCAGGCCGGGTTGGAGTCGATGGCGGCCTGCGGGGCGAGCTCGGCGGCCCTGCGCAGCCGTACGTCGGCGCCGGCCTTCTCCGCGTCCTCGGCGAGGGCCTTGGCGATCGTCGCGATGGTGCCGGTCGACGAGTAGTAGACGACGGCGACATTGACGGGCGTGGACATACGAGATCCTCCGGGCGTCGGGTGGTGAGGGCCGTACGGCGGGGAGTTCTCGTGCGGCTCCAAGAGGCCGTACGCATGTGACGATACGGACAAATGGGCCATCCGGCACGTCCGGCGGGAGCCGCTGCGGTACGGCCCCTCACCGCAGCGCCGTACCGTCCTCGCGCAGCTGCATCTGGGGCCGCCCGGTCACCAGCAGCCAGGCGGGCAGGGTCGCCACGCAGAGCACCGGCAGCACCGTCAGGTCGCTCACCAGCACCGCGGCGGTGAAGAGGCTCAGCCAGCCCTGCCGGGTGACCGCGAGGAGCATGCCCAGCACCGCGCAGGCGACGGCGAGCGCGGGCGGCACCGCGTCGACCAGCGCGTGGGCGCAGAGCCCCAGGGCGGCCCCGGCGAAGACCGCCGGGAAGATGCGGCCGCCCCGGAAGCCGCAGGTGGCGGCCACCACCAGCGCCGCCATCTTCACCACCGCCATCACCGCGAACTCCCCGGCCGACCAGCCGTCGGGCGACGCGGCCAGCTCCTTCACCTCCTCCAGCCCCTTGAAGAGGGTCAGATGGCCGCCCAGGGCGCCCAGCAGCCCCAGTACGAGCCCGCCGGCGGTGATGGCGAGCAGCGGGTGCCGCAGCGCCTCGAACGCGCGGTGCGTCCACGGCGCCGCCAGCACCCCCGCCATGCCCAGCACGGCTCCCGCCGAGGCGATCACCAGCGCGGAGAGCAGGTCGCCCCAGCCGGTGTGGGTGTAGTCGGGCAGCGACAGGTCGAAGCTGGGGTGGTCGGCGAGCGTCATGGTCAGCGCCCCCGCCGTACCCGCCGCGAGCGGGCCGAAGAGGCGGTCCCAGAGCGCCCCGGGGCCCGGCTGCGAGGCGAGGACCTCGGAGAGGATCAGGGCGGCGGCGACCGGAGTCCCGAACAGGGCGCCGATGGTGCCCGCCGCGGCGAGCCCCACCCACAGCTGGGCCGGCGAATCCGGGGCGAGCCGCCGGCCCAGCCAGAAGGCGAGCGCGATGTTCGCCTCGGTGATCGGGTTCTCCGGCCCGAGGCTCACCCCGCCCGCCAGCGCCAGCACGGTGACCAGCAGCAGCCCCGGTACGACCCCGGGGGAGAGCGGGGTTCCGACCAGTCCGGTGGTGGCCGGGTCGGGGCCCGCGTGGCCGTGCACCAGATGGACGGTGATCCCGACCGCGGCACCGGTCGCGGTGAGCATGACGATCATCCAGAGCGAGGAGTACCGGCCGATCCCCAGCGCGTCCGGGAGGGTCTCCCAGAGCACGTCCTGGAACTCCTCGGCCAGCAGGCTCACGCCGAGCAGGATCAGCGCCGAGGCGATCCCGACCACCAGCGACGGCAGCACGACGGGCAGCAGCCGCCGGGCGGGCGTGGGGGCGGGCGCCGGGCCGTGACCGGCGGGGGCCGAGGGGGGCGGGGAGCCCGGGGTGCCCGGGGAACCGGGCGAAGGGTGCGACGCGGAGGAGGGGGCCACCGGCTCACCCTATCCACGCAAAAGCCGCACAAGCCGCTTATCCTGCACGTCTCGCGGCACCTCTCGCAGCACGCCCCGCACACCGCGCGGGGCCGCCGCCCGTCACAGCTCGCTGATCACCGCGGCCGTCCCGTAGGCGCAGACCTCGGTGCCCACGTCCGCCGCCTCGGAGACGTCGAAGCGCATCATCAGCACCGCGTTGGCGCCGCGCGCCCTCGCCTGCTCGACGAGGCGTTCCATCGCCTGGTTGCGGGTCTCGACGAGGGTCTTGGTCAGGCCCTTCAGCTCGCCGCCGACCATCGACTTCAGCCCGGCGCCGATCTGGCTGCCCAGGTGGCGGGAGCGCACGGTCAGGCCGAACACCTCGCCGATCACCCGGGTCACCTGGTGCCCGGGAACGTCGTTCGTGGTGACGACGAGCACGTCCGCGTGGTCGCTCTGGCCGCCGCCGTAATCCTCGATGCCCATGGGTGACACCTCCTGGGGACCAGCTTTGCCCCGGACGGCGTCGCGCGCACGCCCACCGCGGCCACTGGAACCCGGAGCATCCCCGGGGCGTTGATAGCTTGGGGCGGCCACGCAGCCCCCATCGATCGATCCTGGAGCCCGGACCCTTGAATACGCTTGCGCTCGGCCCGAGCTGGCTGGACCCGGACTATCTGATCAACACCTTCGGACTTCCCGGCGTCCTCCTCATCGTGTTCGCCGAGTCCGGACTGCTGATCGGGTTCTTCCTGCCCGGCGACTCCATACTGTTCACCACGGGCCTCCTGGTGACCACGGGCCAGCTGCGCTACCCGCTCTGGCTGGTCTGCCTCCTGATCGGGCTCGCCGCGATCGTCGGGGACCAGGTCGGCTATCTCTTCGGCCGGAAGGTGGGGCCGTCCCTCTTCAACCGGCCGGACTCCAAGCTCTTCAAGCAGGAGAACGTCGAGAAGGCGCACGAGTTCTTCGAGAAGTACGGCCCGAAGTCGCTGGTCCTGGCCCGCTTCGTGCCGGTCATCCGCACCTTCACGCCGATCATCGCCGGTGTCAGCCGGATGAACTACCGCTCGTTCCTCATCTTCAACATCATCGGCGGCGTCCTCTGGGGCGTCGGCGTGACCGTGCTCGGGGCGGTGCTCGGCAAGATCGAGTTCGTGCACCAGAACATCGAGGCGATCCTCGTCCTGATCGTGCTCGTCTCCGTGGTGCCGATCGCGATCGAGTTCCTGCGGGCCCGCTCCAAGTCGAAGAAGGCCGCCGCGAACCGCCAGGACGACGACCGGCCCGGCGGCCCCTCCGACGGCCCGTCCGGCAGCTCTCCGGCCGGCCGCCGCGGCCGTCACGCCAAGCGCTGACCTGTAAAGCCCCTGTTCGGCGCCCTCCCGGTACGCACGGGACGGGCGCCGTTCGCGTACCCGGGGGCCGGGGGGCGCCTCAGAAGCCGCGGGTCCGCTTGGCGGCCCGGCGGCCCGCGCCCGTCTCCGTACCCGGGACCCGCATGAAGAGCCGGGAGATCTCGCTCCCGAGGTTCACCCCGATCGCGATGGCGAGCGCCGTCGCCACCGCCGTGGAGAGCGAGGCGAGCCCCCGGTCCAGCTCGCCCTGGGCCACGCCCAGCAGCCCGAAGTACGTCGCCGAACCGGGCAGCAGCGGGCCGATGGCCGCCGTGATGAAGGGCAGCGAGGAGGTGTAGCGGTAGCGCGAGAAGAGCTGCCCGAACAGGCCCACGAGCCCGGCCGCCACGGCCGTCGCCGCGACCGGCGAGAGGTCGCCGGTGCGGGCCATCGCCCCGTAGATGATCCAGGCCACCCCGCCGTTGAGGGTCACCGCGAGCACGGTGGAACGTTCCTGCTGGAGCAGGATGGCGAACGCCAGGCTCAGCGCCATCGACGCCAGGATCTGGAGCACCGGCCGGTCGTGGGCGACGAAACGTTCCTCCGGATTGAGCGTGGCGCCCAGCTGGAGCCCCAGATAGAGCACCACCAGTACCCCGACCACGATCCCGATGAAGAAGTACATGACCTCCAGCAGGCGCGCGGCGGCGGTGATGTAGTAGCCGGTCAGCCCGTCCTGCACGCCCGCCACCAGGGCCCGCCCCGGCAGCAGCGCGAAGAGCCCACCGGTGATCACGGCGGACGGCCGCACATCGCTCCAGTGGGTGAGCGTCAGCGCCACCCCGAGCGCGGCGGGCGGCATCGCGGCGGCGGTGAACTGGTAGAACTCCGGCAGCCCGCGCCCCGCACAGAACCAGGCCAGCCGGTCGCCGAGCATCGCGCCGGCCGCCGCCACGAAGAACACCACCACACCACCGCCGACCAGCACCGACGCCGCCCCGGCGAGCAGCCCGGCCGCCGCCGTCAGCGCCCAGCCGGGGAAGGGGTGCCGGTTGCGCCGGATCTCCGCCAGCCGCCGGTACGCCTCCTCCAGCGAGACGTCCACGTCCTCGGTGGTGATGTCGTCGATCAGCCGGAAGACCGCCGCCAGCCGGTTGTAGTCGGTGCCCCGGCGGCGCACCGTGCGGCTCGCCGTCACCGGGTCCTCGACCAGCGAGGGCTGGTGCGAGATGGAGAGCAGCGTGAAGGTGACGGTCGGCTCGCACCGGTCCAGGCCGTAACTACGCGTCACCGCGAACATCGCGGCCTCCACGTCCTCGGCGCCCTCGCCCCCGGCCAGCAGCAGCTCGCCGATACGGAGCGTCAGGTCGAGCACCCTCGGCACGGCGGGCCCGGAGTCGTCCGTCCGCTGGACGCTCTCCGCCGCGGGGCGCTCGGTGACCGGCATCCGGAGCATGGTGCGCATCCGGTCCTGCCAGGGCGCCTCCTTGGTCAGCCGGACCATCGGGATGCCCTGCGCCGGGGTGAACGCGGGCGTCTGGCTCGCGTCGTACGTCCGGGGCGGGGTGAAGGCCGAGGCGCCGGTGTCCGAGTCGGAGAGGTTCTTGCCCGCCCGGCCCGGACCGGAAGCGGAACCGGACCCGGGCGGCTCCGGCTGCACCCCGGCCGGTACCGCGAACTCCGAGGTCGGCTGGTCGTCTTCGAGCGGCAGCACGGGCTGCTCCACTCCGGCGGGCGCGGTGAACGCACTGTGCGCCTCGTCGGACTGGGGCTTCTGGTCCTCCGGACCGCCCTGTTCCGCCACTGCTGGACCTCACTCTTCCTGGCCTGATGCGTCCTGGCCGCACTCCTGCCCAGTATGGGCACGGACAAGGGACCCGCACGCGAAACGGGCGGCACACCGATGAGGTGTACCGCCCGTTCACGCTGTCCTCAGGCTGTCGACGGAGCCCCGGGTGACCCCTGGGCCTCCGTCAGGACCGGCCCCGCCACCCGTACGGAAGCGGAACCGGAATCCCCTGCGAAGGGGACCGCGTCAGTGCGCGCCGCCCTGGTCCTGCAGACGCTTGTAGGAGGCCTCGATCTCGGCCTCGGCCGCGGCACGGCCGACCCAGTCGGCGCCCTCGACGGACTTGCCCGGCTCCAGGTCCTTGTAGACCTCGAAGAAGTGCTGGATCTCCAGGCGGTCGAACTCCGACACGTGCTGGATGTCCTGCAGGTGCTCGACGCGCGGGTCCGACGCGGGGACGCACAGCAGCTTGTCGTCGCCGCCGGCCTCGTCCGTCATGCGGAACATGCCGATGGCGCGGCACTTGATGAGGCATCCGGGGAACGTCGGCTCGTCAAGGATGACCAGCGCGTCCAGCGGGTCGCCGTCCTCGCCGAGGGTGTTCTCGACGAAGCCGTAGTCGGCCGGGTAGCTGGTCGAGGTGAAGAGTCGACGGTCCAGGCGGATCCGACCGGTCTCGTGGTCCACCTCGTACTTGTTCCGCGAACCCTTCGGGATCTCGATGGTGACGTCGAACTCCACGGGTGGCTCCTCCATGATCAACACATACGACTGGTGGTTAAGTGTCCCCCACGCAGATGTGTGCTCGCGAAAGGGGCTGGTCAACGGTGGCCGAGCCGGTGGATGAACCGTCGAAGGAACCGTCGGACCCCTGGGGCAAGCTGAAGAGCCTGGCCGGAAAACCGGCCCTGCCGGACAGCTGGCGGCTCGTCGCAGGCTCCGCGGTCGTCGGCCTGGTGGTCGCCGCCGGCGCCGTGTTCGCCGCCGGCCCCTGGGACAACGGTCAGCGTACGGCCGAACGCGCCCGGGCCGCCGACCAGGGCCGTACAGGTGACACAGCTCACCGGAGTTCCGCGGCGGGCCCCGCCGCCCCCGCCCCCGCCCCGAGCGCCGCCGCGGTGCTCGCCGCCCTCGGTACCGGCCGCGCCCCGGCCGGGGCGGCGGTGGCGCCGGCCAAGGAGCTGGACCGGCTGGTCAAGGCATCCGCGCTCGGCACCCGTACGACGGCCGTCGTCGTGGACACCGCCACCGGCAAGCAGATCTACGCCCGCGCCGCCGGTACGCCGATGACCCCCGCCTCCACGATCAAGCTCGCCACCACGGTCGCCGCGCTCTCGGCGCTCGGCCCCGACCACCGCATCGACACCACCGTGCGCGCCTCGCCCGACCTGCGCACCGTCACCCTCGTCGGCGGCGGCGACCCCACCCTGGACGAGGCCGGGCTGCGCGCGCTGGCCCGGTCCACCGCCGAGGCTCTGACAGGCCGGAAGGTGCGCCGGGTCGTCCTCACGTACGACGCCTCCGCCTACTCCGGGCCCGCCCGTCACCCCATCGGCCCCAACGACAACATCGCGCCGGTGAGCGCCCTGATGGTCCGCGAGGGGCGGCTCGACAAGAGCGACCACGGGCCCGCCGCGCGCTCCGGCGACCCCGCCGCCGACGCCGCACACCTGTTCGCCGGGTACCTGAAGGACAACGGCGTGAACACGACGGGCGAACCCCGTTCCCACCGGCCCGCCGCCAAGGCGACCACCCTCGCCACCCACCACTCCGCGCCGCTCTCCGCCCTGGTCGAACGGACCCTCACCAACAGCGACAACGACCTCGCCGAGGCCCTCGCCCGGCAGACCGCCATCGGCGCCGGCCGCCCGGCCGGCTTCGACGGGGCCCGCGCCGCGGTCACCGCACAGCTCAAGAAGCTCGGCCTGCCGGTCACCGGCACCCGGCTCGGCGACGGCAGCGGACTCGACCGGAACGACAAGGTCTCCGCCGCCCTCCTCGCCGGTCTCCTCGCCCGCGCTGCGGACCCCGCCCACCCCGAACTCCGCCCCGTCCTCACCGGGCTCCCGGTGGCCGGGTTCAGCGGCACGCTCGACGCCCGCTACGGCGAGAAGTCGGGCGGCGCCGGACTCGTACGGGCCAAGACGGGCACCCTCACCGGCGTCAACGCCCTCGCCGGCACGGTCGTGGACCCCCGCGGACGGCTGCTCGCCTTCGCCTTCCTCACCTCCGGCACCACCGCCCCCGGCGACGCCGAGAAGGCCCTCGACGACCTCGCCACGGCACTGGCCACCCGGACCGGCTGACGCCCCCGCGACGCCGTCGTCCGACGCGGACGACGGCCGACGACGCACCACCACGGGAGCGCGCCCTCACGTACGGTTGACGCATGACGAGCATCGGTGGTGCCGAGATGGTCGACTGGAATCTCGCGGTGGCGACCGCGACCCGGCTCGTACGCCCGGGTCCCGAGACCGACCGCGAGGAGGCGCGCGCCGTCGTCGCGGAGCTGCGCCGCCACGCCAAGGCCTCGGAGGAGCACGTCCGTTCCTTCACCCGGATGATCCCGGTGGGCCCCGGGGCCCCCGCCCCGGCCGACACCCCCGTCCTGGTCGTGGACCGGGCCGGCTGGATCAAGGCCAACGTCGCGGGGTTCCGCGAACTCCTGCGCCCCCTGCTCTCCAAGATGTCCGAGCGGCGCGGCAGCGGTCCGGGCCAGAGCGTCATCGGGGCCGTCGGCGGCAAGGTCACCGGCGTCGAACTCGGCATGCTGCTCTCCTTCCTCGCCTCCCGGGTGCTCGGCCAGTACGAGACCTTCGCCCCCGCGAGCCGGGAGCTGCCCGCCCTCGACCAGGGCGGCGGCCGACTGCTCCTGGTCGCCCCGAACATCGTCCACGTCGAGCGCGAACTCGACGTGGACCCGCACGACTTCCGGCTCTGGGTGGCCCTCCACGAGGAGACCCACCGCACCCAGTTCACCGGGGTGCCCTGGCTGCGCGACCACCTCCAGGGCGAGATCCAGTCCTTCCTGGACCAGACCGACGTGGACCCCACCACCTTCGTCGAACAGCTGCGCGAGGCCGTGCAGTCGCTCGTCGGCGGGCGGCCCGAGGGGGAGCGCGGCGAGGGCGGCGGACGCAGCCTCGTCGATCTCGTCCAGACGCCCGCCCAGCGCGAGATCCTCGGCCGGCTGACCGCCGTGATGTCCCTGCTGGAGGGGCACGCCGACTTCGTCATGGACGGGGTGGGACCCGACGTGGTCCCCTCGGTCGCCGAGATCCGCGAGAAGTTCCAGCAGCGCCGGGCGCGCGGTGCGGGCCGCCTCGACCTGGCCCTGCGCAAACTGCTCGGCATGGACGCGAAGCTCCGCCAGTACCGCGACGGCGAGCGGTTCGTGAGCGCCGTCGTCGCCGAGGTCGGCATGGACGGGTTCAACCGGGTGTGGACCTCGCCCAACACCCTCCCGACGAAGGCCGAGATCGCCGCCCCCGCGGAGTGGGTCGCGCGCGTGCACCGTAAGGCAGATTCGTGATCTTGACGCGGCCCACGACCGGATAAAGGTCCTCCAATCACCCATCCGAGGGACCATGAGGGCATGGGAAGCCGTGCAATGCTCGATGAACAGCTTGCCTCTGTCACCATCGACGCACTCTGAGTGACGCCAGGGAGGGCAGTTCGCCGTCCCGCCTCTCGGAGGCACCCCCCAGAACTCCAGAAGGGCACCGGACATGGGTCCCCATCCTGCGGTCGCGGCGATACGCCTGGCGGTCCGCCGCGTACTCCACGACGTACTCACCGAACACACCCTCCGCGCCGGCCAGGGCCTCCACCCCGACCGCGCCCGCCACTCCCGCCTCGCCGAAGCCGGCGGGGCCGGCCGGACGGCCTTCCCCGAACGGCCCGCGGCGGCCGGCCGACCGCTCGTCCTGGTGGCCTGCTCCGGCGGCGCCGACTCCATGGCGCTCGCCTCCGCCCTCGCCTTCGAGGCCCGCAAGCTCGACGTCCGGGCCGGCGGCATCACCGTCGACCACAACCTCCAGACCGGCAGCGGACTGCGCGCGGCCGAGGTCGTCACCCGGCTGACCGCCATGGACCTCGACCCCGTCGAGGCCGTCGCCGTCCACGTCGGACGCGAAGGCGGCCCCGAAGCCGCCGCCCGCGACGCCCGCTACGCCGCCCTCGACGCCGCCGCCGAGCGTCACGGCGCCGCCACGATCCTGCTCGGCCACACCCGTGACGACCAGGCCGAGACGGTGCTGCTCGGGCTCGCCCGGGGCTCCGGCATCCGCTCGCTCTCCGGCATGGCCGCCGCCTCCGGGCCGGCCGGCCGCTACCGCCGCCCGTTCCTCCAGCTCGACCGCCAGACCGTCCGCAAGGCCTGCCTGGTCCAGTCCCTCCCCGTCTGGGACGACCCGCACAACGCCGACCCCGCCTACACCCGCTCCCGCCTCCGCCACGAGGGCCTGCCCGCCCTGGAGAAGGCCCTCGGCAAGGGCGTCGTCGAGGCACTCGCCCGTACGGCCCAGCTCTCCCGGGACGATGCCGACGCCCTCGACGACTGGGCCGCCGAGGCGGAGCGCGCCGTGCGCGACGACGACGGCGAGCTGGACTGCGCCAAGCTGTGGGCGCTCCCGCCCGCCGTACGCCGCCGGGTTCTGCGCCGCGCCGTCATCGACGCGGGCGCCCCGGCCGGTTCGCTCTTCGCCCGGCACGTCGAGGAAGTGGACCGCCTGATCACCGGATGGCGGGGCCAGCGTGCCCTCAACCTGCCCGGCCGCGTCGAAGCCCGGCGGCAGGGTGGCAGACTGGTCATCCGGCAGAGCTGAAGAGCAAGCGGCTGAAGTGCAGGCGAGACGGCCGGCCGGGCCCGGGTGACACACACCGGGCCGGGCGGGCGAAGAAAGAGACGCGGGTGAACGAGAAGGACATGGGCAGCGACCTCCAGTCGGTGCTCCTCACGAAGGAAGAGATCGACGCGAAGCTCGTCGAGCTGGCCGCCAAGATCGACGCGGAGTACGCGGGCAAGGATCTGCTCCTCGTCGGGGTCCTCAAGGGCGCGGTGATGGTCATGGCCGACCTGGCGCGCGCGCTGTCCACCCCCGCCACGATGGACTGGATGGCGGTCTCCTCGTACGGCGCGGGCACCCAGTCCTCCGGCGTCGTCCGCATCCTCAAGGACCTGGACACCGACATCAAGGGCAAGCACGTCCTGATCGTCGAGGACATCATCGACTCCGGGCTGACGCTCTCCTGGCTGCTCTCCAACCTGGGGTCGCGCGAGCCGGCGAGCCTGGAGGTCTGCACCCTGCTGCGCAAGCCGGACGCCGCGAAGGTCGCGATCGACGTGAAGTGGATCGGCTTCGACATCCCCAACGAGTTCGTCGTCGGCTACGGGCTGGACTACGCGGAGAAGTACCGCAACCTCCCGTTCGTCGGCACCCTCGCCCCGCACGTGTACGGCGGCTGAGAGTCCGTCGGGAGAAGGCCCCCCGCCGCACGCCGGCCGGGGGGGCCTTCTCCGGACCGCGGCGGCGCCGGGAACCCTTACCGTGCTCCCGCCGTTGAAGGTCTCGAATAAGGGTTTCCGGTACGTCCTCGGCGGTCGAAGGCCACAATGCTGGGGTACGGTCCGAAGAGCACTCTCAATCTCACAGCAGCATTTACCTACGGGCAGGAGGGACGGGGCGACTTCGCTCCGTATGGATGGACGTGAAGCGATACTTCCGTGGGCCGGTCATGTGGATCGTGCTGGCCGTCCTCGCCGTGGTCGTGCTGATGAATGTCGTCGGCCAGTCCGGCGGCTACAAGACGGTGGACACCGCCAAGGTGGTCCAGGCGATCAGCAAGAACCAGGTGAAGTCGGCCAAGCTGACCACCGGTGACGAACAAATCCTCAAGATCGAGCTGAAGGACGGACAGAAGCTCGACGACGAGTCCGGCAGCAAGTTCCAGGCCAGCTACATCGGCAGCCAGGGCGTCGATCTCGCCGAGACGATGCAGCAGAAGTTCGAGAACGGCGACATCGAGAAGGGTTACACCGTCTCGCCGTCGAAGCAGTCGCCGTTCCTCTCGATCCTGCTGTCGCTCCTGCCCTTCGTCCTCATCGTGGTCATCTTCCTGTTCCTGATGAACCAGATGCAGGGCGGCGGCTCCAAGGTCATGCAGTTCGGCAAGTCCAAGGCCAAGCTGATCACCAAGGACACGCCGAAGACGACCTTCGCCGACGTGGCGGGCTCGGACGAGGCCGTCGAGGAGCTCCACGAGATCAAGGAGTTCCTCCAGGAGCCGGCGAAGTTCCAGGCCGTCGGCGCCAAGATCCCGAAGGGCGTCCTGCTCTACGGGCCGCCCGGTACGGGCAAGACCCTGCTCGCGCGCGCCGTCGCCGGCGAGGCGGGCGTGCCGTTCTACTCGATCTCCGGCTCCGACTTCGTCGAGATGTTCGTCGGTGTCGGTGCCTCCCGGGTGCGTGACCTCTTCGAGCAGGCCAAGGCGAACGCCCCGGCGATCGTCTTCGTCGACGAGATCGACGCCGTCGGCCGCCACCGCGGCGCCGGCATGGGCGGCGGTCACGACGAGCGCGAGCAGACGCTCAACCAGCTGCTCGTCGAGATGGACGGCTTCGACGTCAAGGGCGGCGTGATCCTGATCGCGGCGACCAACCGGCCGGACATCCTCGACCCGGCGCTGCTGCGCCCGGGCCGGTTCGACCGTCAGATCGCCGTGGACCGCCCGGACATGCTGGGGCGCCTGGAGATCCTCAAGGTGCACAAGAAGGGCAAGCCGGTCACGGAGGACGTCGACCTCAACGCCGTCGCCCGCCGCACACCCGGCTTCACCGGTGCCGACCTGGCGAACGTGCTGAACGAAGCGGCGCTCCTCACGGCGCGCGGCAACAAGAAGCTGATCGACAACGCCACCCTGGACGAGGCGATCGACCGCGTCGTGGCCGGACCGCAGAAGCGGACCCGGATCATGTCCGAGAAGGAGAAGAAGATCACCGCGTACCACGAGGGCGGACACGCCCTGGTCGCGGCGGCTTCCCCCCAGTCGGACCCGGTGCACAAGATCACGATCCTCTCCCGCGGCCGTGCCCTCGGTTACACGATGGTGCTCCCGGAGGAGGACAAGTACTCCACGACCCGCAACGAGATGCTCGACCAGCTCGCGTACATGCTGGGCGGGCGTGCGGCCGAGGAGCTGGTCTTCCACGACCCGACCACGGGTGCCGCCAACGACATCGAGAAGGCCAGTGCCACGGCCCGCGCGATGGTGACGCAGTACGGCATGACCGAGCGGCTCGGCGCGATCAAGTTCGGCGGTGACAACACCGAGCCCTTCGTGGGCCGCGAGATGGGTCACCAGCGCGACTACTCGGAAGAGGTCGCCGCGCTCGTCGACGAAGAGGTCAAGAAGCTCATCGAGACCGCGCACAACGAGGCGTGGGAGATCCTGGTCGAGAACCGGGACATCCTCGACACCCTGGTCCTCCAGCTCCTGGAGAAGGAGACCCTGGGCAAGGAGGAGATCGCGGAGATCTTCGCCCCGATCGTGAAGCGCCCGGCCCGCCCGGCGTGGACCGGCTCGGCCCGGCGTACCCCGTCGACGCGTCCGCCGGTGCTCTCGCCGAAGGAGCTCGCCCTGACGAACGGCTCGGCGAGCGCCAACGGCTCGGCGGCGTCCACCTCCACGGACACCACCGCCGGCACCAAGGACATCTCCTCGGAGGACCGTCCGGAGAGCTGACCCCGTACCGAACAGGTGTGACGGCCCTCACCCGCCGCCCGCCCGTACCGGAATGGATGCCGCGCCCCCCAGGTTTTAGCCTGTGGGGGCGCGGCTTTTCGTTGGGCCGTGCAGGCACCGCGCAGCCGGCGCGCAGAGGAACGAGGCACAGATGACCGACCCGGTGACGCTGGACGGCGCGTACGCGAACGGCCCGTACGGCGAGTTCGACGAGAAGCGGGCCGAGGCCGCCGTACGGGAGCTGCTGATCGCGGTCGGCGAGGACCCGGACCGCGAGGGGCTGCGGGAGACCCCGGCGCGCGTCGCGCGGGCGTACCGGGAGATCTTCGCGGGGCTCTTCCAGGAGGCCGAGGACGTCCTGACGACCACGTTCGACCTGGGGCACGACGAGATGGTCCTGGTGAAGGACATCGAGGTCTTCTCCACCTGCGAGCACCACCTGGTGCCGTTCCGGGGGGTCGCGCACGTCGGGTACATCCCCGCGACCTCGGGGAAGATCACCGGGCTCTCCAAGCTGGCCCGGCTGGTGGACGTCTACGCCCGCAGGCCGCAGGTGCAGGAGCGGCTCACCACGCAGATCGCCGAGTCCCTGATGGAGATCCTGGAGCCGCGCGGCGTCATCGTCGTCATCGAGTGCGAGCACATGTGCATGTCGATGCGCGGGATCCGCAAGCCCGGGGCGAAGACGATCACCTCGGCGGTGCGCGGACAGCTCCGCGACCCCGCGACGCGGGCCGAGGCGATGAGCCTCATCATGGCCCGCTGAGGCGTGCGCGTGCGGCGCTGAGGCGTACGGTGCCGGGGCGTACGGCGCTGAGGCGTGCGGCGCTGAGGGCGTGCGGTGCCGGGGCGTGGCCGGGGCTTCAGGCCGCGGCCACGCTCTTGTCGTCGTCGTGGTCCTCGGGGAGCTTGCAGACGTGCTCCAGGAAGAGGGCCGCGGCGATGACGGCGAACGACGCCACCACGGCGGCGCCCGAGTAGATCGCCTGGTCGCGGCGGGGCGGCAGGTCCAGATAGCTCAGCAGGAACACGCCGATGCCGCCGTACACCCCGGCGACCAGTGCGGCCACCAGGGCGCTGGCCTGGCCGAAGACGAGGGCCCGCGCGGCCATCAGCGGCTCGACGCCCTTGGCCCCGGGACGGCGTTCGCGCTGGGCGCGCAGCCGGGACCGGAGCGAGAGGGCCGTCGCCAGCAGGACGGCGGCGATGGCCGCGAGCACGATCGGGGCGGCCAGCGGGACGCTCGGCAGGGTGCCGAGGGCGTTCCAGAGGCGCGCACCGGCCCAGGACAGCACGCCCGCGCCGACGAAGAGTCCGGCCAGCACGCGGAGCCGTAGTTGCCTCACCGATCAAGCCGCCCTTCGCCGCCCGCGGTCCGTCCGCGGTCCACCCACGAGGTGTCCGCGGGGTCCGTCCGTACATGTCTGCACATGTCTGCCCAGTGCCGTCCGTGGTCCGGGCGGACCGGGGACAGCCCTCAGAGCCTAACGACTACTCGGGCAGACGGAGTTCCAGGTCGGCCCGGGGCAGCACGCCGTCCCGTCCGATTCCGGCCAGCAGCTCGGCGACCGGACCGGCGCCCGGCAGCTGCGCCTCGGGGTCCACGTCGTGCCAGGGCGCGAGGACGAAGGCCCGCTCGCCGGCCCGGGGGTGCGGCAGCGTGAGGTGCGGGTCGTCGGAGACCACGTCGGCGTACGCGACGATGTCGACGTCGATGGTGCGGGGACCCCAGCGCTCCTCGCGGACCCGGTCGAAGGCCTCCTCGATGGCGTGGCCGCGCTCCAGCAGCGAGGACGGCGGCAGCGTCGTCTTCACCACGACCACCGCGTTGAAGTACGAGGGCTGGGAGCCGGGCTCGACGCCCCAGGGCTCCGTCTCGTACACCGGGGAGACCGCTTTGACCCGGACGCCGGGGGTGTCCTCCAGGGCGTCGATGGCGCCCTGGAGGGTCTCCAGGCGGTTGCCCAGGTTGGAGCCGAGCGAGATCACGGCCCGCTTCGGGTTGGAGAGGGTGATGTCGGCGTCGTCCACCTGCTGGACGACCGAGGCCGGCACCGGCTGGACAGTGGGATCGCTCTGCCCGCGGGCGGAAAATGCTGTCATGCTCGGCTCCGGATGATGGTGATGGTCACGTCGTCG
This sequence comes from Streptomyces sp. NPDC001493, assembly GCF_053597235.1. Taxonomy (NCBI): domain Bacteria; kingdom Bacillati; phylum Actinomycetota; class Actinomycetes; order Kitasatosporales; family Streptomycetaceae; genus Streptomyces; species Streptomyces sp. NPDC001493. Next base: position 53,977 of record NZ_JBSFHV010000030.1, on the reverse strand, counting down.
AAGGGGACCGTGATCGGGGCGTCCGGCTTGTGGACCACCACCTCGACCTCGTGGACTCCCTCGTGCTTGAGGCACTGCTGGGCGATGCGTTCGGCGAGGGTCTCGATCAGGTCGACCGGCTCGCCCTCGACGATGGCGACGACCTCTTCCGCGACGATGCCGTAGTGCACGGTCCGCGAGAGATCGTCGGCGGCCGCGGCGGCCCGGGTGTCCAGGCTCAGGGCCAGGTCCACGATGAAGACCTGGCCTTCTTCGCGTTCCCGGGGGAAGACACCATGGTGTCCACGGGCCTTGAGGCCGCGCAGCGCGACACGATCCACGCGAATCACTCCTGCTGTTGTTGGTCCACGAGGCGCGGGAACCTTCCTTTCGGAGGGCGCCGGGCCCGCGCGCCCCGGCATACCGGCACCGCGCCCCGGCGAAGACGCCTTCTTCCGAATCTACCCGCGAGCACCGACAGAGCGGGGCGTCGGGTGCGTCCGGCACGCGCCCCGCGAGAGGCGCGCGCCGTGCGCGGGGCGCTGGTGTCCGCGTGTACCCGCTGTTCCGGGGGCTCAACCCTCCGCGCGCGGCCCGTTCAGGCCGGGGACTCCCGCTCCGGCTCCTCGTCGGACTCGGTCAGGACCGGTGACCCGTGGTGCGACCAGAGCTTCCAGCCGTCCGGGGTGCGCCGGAACACGTTGGTCGCGACGACGAGCTGCCCGACCAGCGGGCCGACCGTGTCGTCGCCCTCGGCGGGGCCGCCGCTGAGGATGTTCTCCGTGCAGTTGACCAGGGCGGTGTCCCCGGTCATGGCGACGTCCACGTCGGTCAGGATGAACTGGATGTACTCGGTGTTCGCCATGATGAGCGCGTAGCTGCGCAGCACGTCACCGCGGCCCCGGAGCACCGGCCAGCCGGGGTGGACGCAGGAGACCGTGAGGTCCTCGCCGGGCAGCCAGAGGCCGGCGAGGCGTTCGTAGTCGCCGCTCTCCATCGCCTCGTAGAAGTCGGTGTTCGCCTGTTCCACGGCGGCGACGTCGGTGGCCGCGTCGGGGATGCCGGGGGTGTCGTCCCCGCCGGAGCCCGCGGGCGGCGTGGTCACACGGCTCCTTCGACGGCACGGCACACGCGTACGGCGTCGGCGCTGGCCCGGACCTCGTGGACCCGGACCGCCCAGGCGCCCGCCTGCGCCGAGATCGTCGAGATCGCGGCGGTCGCCGCGTCGCGCTCCCGGGCCGGCGGCGGGGTGCCGTCCGGACCGGCCAGGGTCCGCCCGAGGAACCGCTTCCGGGACGCGGCCACCAGCAGCGGGCGGCCGAGGGCGCGCAGCGCGTCCAGGTGCGCGACGAGCGCCAGGTCCTGCGCGGTGTCCTTGGCGAAGCCGAGGCCCGGGTCGATCACGATGCGCTCGGGTGCGACCCCGCCCGCGACCACGGCGTCCATGCGCTCGCGCAGCTCGGCGACGACCTCGCCCACCACGTCCGTGTAGACCGCGCGGGCGTTCATGGACTCGCTGAACCCGCGCCAGTGCATCACCACGAACGGCGCCCCGGTCTCGGCGACCACCCGGACCATGTCCGGGTCGGCGAGACCGCCGCTGACGTCGTTGACCAGTACGCCGCCGGCCACGACCGCCTGCTCGGCGACGCGGGCCCGCATGGTGTCCACGGAGACGACGGCGCCCTCGGCGACCAGCCCGCGTACGACGGGCACCACCCGGCGCAGCTCCTCGTCCTCGTCGACCCGGCTCGCCCCGGGCCGGGTCGACTCGCCGCCGACGTCGATCAGGTCCGCGCCGTCGGCCATCAGGGCCAGCCCGCGCTTGATCGCGGCCGTGGTGTCGAACCACCGGCCTCCGTCGGAGAAGGAGTCGGGGGTCACGTTGACGACACCCATGACCGCACAGCGGTCCCACTCCGGCAGGCCCTCGACCGTGCCCCGTCCGCGCAAGCTACTCATACGTCCAGCGTAGAGCGTGGTGGTACCGGGGCGCGTACGCCTGGGGCCGCGGGCGTACGCGCAGGGGCCGCGCGCCTGGTCAGCCCCGGCCGTCGGCCCGTCCCCGTCCCCGTCCCCGTCAGCCCGTCCCCGTTTCCGTCCCCGGTGCCGCCTTCGCGGCGTCGGCGCCGATCGAGCGGCGCAGGGCGGCGTGCAGCCGGTCGGGGGTGAGGGTGCCGAGGTAGCGGCCGGACTCCTCGTCGTCCACGACGGCGATCCACCCCGCGTCGTGCTGGAGCATCGTGGCGAGGGCGCGGCGGAGCGGGGCGCCGAGCGGGAGGCGGGCGTCCAGGGGACGCAGCCCGTCGCGGACGGTGGCGTCCTCGCCGAGGGGCGGGGTCCCGGTCCCGGCGGGCAGCCAGCCCAGCGGGCGGTCCTGGTCGTCCAGGACCACCGCCCACCGGGCGCCGTCCCCGGCGATCCGGGCGGTGGCGTCCCGGAGCGGTTCACCGGGGCGGGCGACCGGGGGCCGGTCGAGGTCGGCCTCCGCCACGGGGGTGACCGAGAGCCGCTTCAGGCCGCGGTCGGCGCCGACGAAGTCCGCGACGTACGGGGTCGCGGGGGCGCCGAGCACCCGGGCGGGGGAGTCGAACTGCTCGATGCGGCCCTGCCCGTAGACGGCGATCCGGTCGCCGAGTCGTACCGCCTCCTCGATGTCGTGGGTGACGAAGAGGATGGTCTTGCGGACCCGCTCCTGGAGTCCCAGAAACTCGTTCTGGAGATGTTCGCGGACCACCGGGTCGACCGCGCCGAACGGCTCGTCCATCAGCAGGACCGGCGGATCGGCGGCCAGCGCCCGTGCCACGCCCACGCGTTGGCGCTGCCCGCCGGAGAGCTGGTCGGGGTAGCGGTCGCCGTGCACGGACGGGTCGAGGCCGACCAGGTCGAGGAGTTCGGCGGCACGCTCCCGGGCCCTGGCGCGTTTCCACCCGAGGAGATGGGGAACGGTGGCGGTGTTCTCCAGGACCGTTCTGTGCGGGAAGAGGCCCACTTGCTGGATCACATAGCCGATACGGCGCCGGAGCTCGACGGGGTCGACGGCGGATATGTCCTCGCCGTCGAGGAGCACGCGCCCCTCGGTCGGCTCGATCAGCCGGTTCACCATCTTCATGGTGGTCGTCTTGCCGCATCCTGACGGGCCGACGAGCGTGACGAGTTCGCCCTCGGCCACCTCGAAGGAGAGCGAGTCGACGGCGGTCGTGCCATCGGCGTACCGCTTGGTGACGTTCTCGAACCGGATCATGATTCCCCCTTGTGGCGCGCCCTTTGTGACGGGCGTGTTGCTGGAACGGGACGGCCTCCGTGCGGGTCCGTGGACGAGGATAGGCTCGCCGCCGTGCCCGCCGCCGGAAGGCCCGGGACAGGCCCGTACCCCGGAATCGGGCCGGCACGGGGGATGGGGAGGTGGGGGCGGATGGCTGCGGCGAACTGCCTGGTGACGAACGACTGGATCTGCGGCGAGTACCTGCGCTCCCGCAGCCAGGAGCTCACGGACGCGACCGTCCAGCACGTCTGGATCACCGCCGTGTCGGTGGCGATCGGGCTGGTGATCGCGTTCCCGCTGGCCCTTCTCGCCCGCCGGGGACGGCACTTCGCGGGACCGGTCCTCGGACTGACCACGGTGATCTACACCGTGCCGTCGCTGGCGATGTTCTCCCTGCTGCTGCCCGTGTTCGGGCTGTCCGCCGCGCTGGTGGTCACCGGACTGGTGCTGTACTCGCTCACCATCCTCGTACGGAACATCCTGGCCGGACTCGAAGCGGTGCCCGAAGAGGTCAAGGAGGCCGCCCGAGGCATGGGGTACGGGCCCGTACGGCTGCTCTGGGAGGTCGAAATCCCGCTCGCGCTCCCCGCGCTGATGGCCGGTCTGCGGATCGCCTCGGTATCCACCGTGGCGCTCACCACGGTCGGCTCGCTCGTCGGCAAGGGCGGACTCGGCAACCTCATCCGGGACGCCCTGCCCAGCCTCTTCAAGGCCCAGGTGCTGGCCGCCTCGGTGCTCTGCGTGCTGCTCGCCGTCGCGGCGGACCTGCTGCTGCTCGGGGTGCAGCGGTGGCTGACCCCGTGGACCCGGGTACGGGCGGGCGCGCCCGCGACGGTGACGGTACGTGCGACGAAGAAGGCGCCGACGGCGAAGGCCGCGACTAGGGAAGTGGGCTGAGCCGTGGGAGTGGTCGCGGACGCCTGGACCTGGCTGGTCACGGGCTCCAACTGGTCGGGGCCCGACGGGGCGGCGCACCGCCTCGCCGAGCATCTCTACGTCAGCGGGCTCGCCCTCCTGGTGGCCTGCGCGCTCGCGCTGCCGCTCGGGCTCCGGCTCGGCCACCTCGGCCGGGGCGGCGCGCTCGCCATCAACATCTCCAACGTGGGCCGGGCGGTGCCCGTCTTCGCGGTGCTCGCCCTCTTCATGCTCACGCCGCTGCGCAACTCCGGCTATCTGCCGACCGTGATCGCCCTGGTGCTGTTCGCGGTACCGCCGCTGCTCACCAACACGTACGTCGGCATGACCGGGGTGGACCGCGCGGTGGTGGAGGCCGCCCGGGGCATGGGGATGTCCGGGACGCAGGTCTTCCTCCGGGTGGAACTGCCGCTCGCCCAGCCCATGATCATGTCCGGCCTGCGGTCCGCCGCCGTGCAGGTGGTGGCCACCGCCTCGATCGCGGCGATGGCCGGGCTCGGCGGGCTCGGCCGTGTCATCACCGCCGGGTTCAACCGGTACGACACCGCCCAGGTGTTCGCGGGGGCGGTCCTGGTCGCCCTGCTGGCCCTGGCCGTGGAGGGCGTACTGCTGGCGCTCGACCGGCTGCTGTCGCCGCTGCGGCGGCGGGGGCGCCGGGCGTGAACGGCGCCGCACGCGACAGCTTCGACAGAGCCGACAGCTACGACAGGGCCGACGGCTTCAACAGTTCCAACAGCTTCAACAGCTCCAAAGCTTCAACAGCCTCAGGATTCTCAACAGCCGTGGACGGAGAAGGAACATGAGCAGAACCTCGCGCATAGCGGGTGCGGTCATCGGGACGATCGCGCTGGCCGGGTCGCTCGCTGCCTGCGGGGGCGACAGCCTGGAGAAGGACGGCGGCAAGGACGCCGCCTCCTCCGCGCCGGCGGAGGCCGGGAAGGGCACGCTCGTCATCGGTTCGGCGGCCTTCACCGAGTCCAAGGTGCTCGCCGAGCTCTACTCCCAGATCCTCGCCGACGGAGGCTGGAAGACCTCCATCACCACGGTGGAGAACCGGGAGCTGTACGAACCCTCCCTGGAGAAGGGCGAGATCGACGTCATCCCCGAATACGCGGCGACCCTGGCGGAATTCCTCAACGCCAAGGTGAACGGCGCGAAGGAGGCGGAGAAGACCCCGGTGGCCTCCGGAGACGTGGCGGCCACCGTTGCCGCGCTGGAGAAGCTGGCGACCCCGCTCGGCCTGAAGGTCCTTCCGGCCGGAGAGGCGGTCGACCAGAATGCGTTCGCGGTGACCAAGGAATTCGCCGCCAAGAACAAGCTGACGACCCTTTCCGATCTTGGTAAGTCGAAGATCAAAGTGAAGATCGCGGCCGGCGACGAGTGCGCGGTACGGCCCTTCTGCGCCCCGGGGCTGAAGGCCACCTACGGCATTGACGTGGCCGGTATCGACCCCAAGGGCGTCGGTACTCCGCAGTCCAAGCAGGCGGTGAAGGACGGGGTGGACCAGCTGGTGCTCAGCACCACCACGGACGCCGTCCTGGACGCGTACGACCTCGTCTTCCTGGAGGACGACAAGCACCTCCAGAACGCCGACAACCTCCTTCCCGTGGTGAATGCCAAGGACGCCGGTTCGCCGGAGGTCGCCGAACTGCTGGCCAAGGTCACCGGGGTTCTGACCACGGAGGACCTCGCGGAACTCAACCGCAAGGTCGACGCGGAGCGCGCCAAGCCGGCGGATGTGGCCAAGGAGTATCTGACCTCGAAGAAGCTGATCGGCTGACGGTCCGTCCCCCCGGTATCGGCTCACGGGTATCGGCGCTCGCCGGTATCGGGCGGCCCGTTTACGTGGGCCGGTATCGGGGCCGGTATCGGCGGCCGGTATCCGGCGGCGGTATCCGGGTGACCGCCCGGCGGCCGGAGATTTCCTGACGGGATCTCCGGCCGCCGGAAAGCGGGAGCAATGAGGCGCCCGGCGTTGTTCGACGCGGTGTCAGGTAACCGCAGGGGAACAAATAGCCGGGCGGACTCCCGTACGCCCATCGCACGCGGTAAATTCCAGCCATGCCCCGTGGACGCCATCGCCATTCGCCACCCCTGCACAAGTTGCTGCCGCCCTCCGCGGTGGCCGGAGTGTCGGTCGCACTGGCCGCAGGTGCGTGGGCGCCCCTGGACACGCTCCCGCTGCGCCTGCTCGCGACGGCCGCCGCCGCCACCGGTCTCGTCGGCGCGTATCTGATGCGTACCTGGGACCAGGCCGCCGGATTCCGTGTCGCGGAGCTCCAGCGCGCCCAGGCCGGTGCCGAATGGCGCGCCGAGGAGCGGGCGGCGGAGCTGGAGCAGGAGCTGGAGGAGGCGCGCGAGCTGCGCACCCGGCTGGAGACCAAACTGCGCTCCAAGCGGATGGAACTCGCCGGACTGCGCGGGGAGCACGCCGGGCTGCTGCGCCGGTACGCCACCGCCGAGACCGAGCGGGCCAGCGCGCTGGAGGGCCGCAGGCAGCTCGCCATCGAGGCGGCGGCCACTCCGATCGCGCTGCCGCCCGCCCGTTCCACGCCCACCCCGTCCGCGTACCTCGCGGCCGCCCGTGCCCTGCGCGACCTGCCCCGCAACGCCGCGCTCCAGGAGGCCCGCCGGACCGCCGAGCTGGCCCGGCAGCGGGATCTCGCCGAGCGCGCCCGGGAGTCCGCCGCGGAGGCGGACGGCCCGAGGGGCCGTCACGCGGCGGCCGGGGAGTACGGCGACCGGGCGGCCGGCGGGTACGGCGACCGGGCGGCCGGCGACCATGCCGCGTACGGCGGTCACCTCACCGACCATCGGGCCAACGGCACCAGCGGCAACGGCGCGCACCCGGCGGACCTCACCCCCCTGGCCCCGCGCGCACCGCAGCAGCCCGGCCTCCAGCAGCAGCCCGGCTTCCCGCAGCAGCCCGGTGCGCAGCCCGCGCTGCCCGCGCCCCGGGCGGCCGGTGCGGCTCAGGTGCCGGCCCGGGTGGCCCGTACGGTCCCCGCGGCCTCGGCCCTCGTACCGCATTCCGCGCCGCGCCGGGCGCAGGTGCCGCAGGGCGGGTTCGACTTCTTCGGCACCCAGCCCGGGGGCGCGGGCCCGGCGGCCGGCACGGATACGGCGGCCGGTACGGGTCCGGCGGCGGGGCAGCGGCAGGAGGCCCGGCCCGTGCAGGAGTCCCGGCCCGTGCAGGAGGAGGACCTCGCGGACGTGGTCGGGGAGGAGGCGCTGGCCGTGCACCGCAGCCACGCCGGTGACCCGCGTGCCGTGGGCAAGGTCATCGACCTCGCGCAGCCGGACGCCCGGGACCGCCCCGGCACCTCCGGCCTCCGGGGCGCGGCTTCCTGACGGGGCAGCCCCCCGGGGCTTTGCGGGGGCTACTTGTCGATGTCGCCGACGACGAAGAAGAGCGAGCCGAGGATCGCGACCATGTCGGCGACCAGCGTGCCCGGCAGCAACTCCGTCAGCGCCTGGATGTTGTTGAACGAAGCGGAACGGAGCTTCAGCCGGTACGGCGTCTTCTCACCCTTGGAGACGAGGTAGTAGCCGTTGATGCCGAGCGGGTTCTCGGTCCAGGCGTAGGTGTGGCCCTCGGGGGCCTTGAGCACCTTGGGCAGCCGCTGGTTGATCGGCCCGGGCGCCAGCTCGTCCATCCGGTCCAGGCAGGCGTCCGCGAGGTCCAGCGCGTTGACCGTCTGCTCCAGCAGGCACTCGAAGCGGGCCAGGCAGTCGCCCTCGGTCCGGGTGACGACCTTCAGTACGTCCGCCAGCTCCCCGTACGCGAGGTACGGGTCGTCGCGCCGCAGGTCGAAGTCGACGCCGGAGGCGCGGGCGATCGGCCCGGACACCCCGTACGCGTGCACCGCTTCGGAGGTCAGCACCCCAACGTCACGGGTGCGGCCCCGGAAGATCTCGTTGCCGAGCACCAGGTCCTCGTACACGTCCATCCGCGAGCGTACGGAGGCCACCGCGTCCCGGGCCCGGCCGAGCCAGCCCGCCGGGAGGTCCTCCTTGAGGCCGCCGACCCGGTTGAACATGTAGTGCATCCGGCCGCCGGAGACCTCCTCCATCACGGCCTGGAGCTCCTCGCGCTCCCGGAACGCGTAGAACATCGGCGTGATGCCGCCGAGTTCGAGCGGGTACGAGCCGAGGAACATCAGGTGGTTGAGGACCCGGTTCAGCTCCGCCAGCAGGGTCCGCGTCCAGACCGCCCGCTCGGGGACCTCCATTCCGAGCATCCGCTCGACGGCCATCACGACACCGAGTTCGTTGGAGAACGCCGACAGCCAGTCGTGGCGGTTGGCGAGCATCACGATCTGCCGGTAGTCGCGGGCCTCGAAGAGCTTCTCGGCGCCCCGGTGCATGTAGCCGATGACCGGCTCGGCGCTCAGGATGCGCTCGCCGTCCAGGACCAGCCGCAGCCGGAGCACACCGTGCGTGGAGGGGTGCTGCGGACCGATGTTGAGCACCATGTCGGTGCTCTCCGCCGCGCCACCGATGCCGACCGTCGTCTCCGTCATGCGGCCCAGTATTCCTTGCGCGGCAACCCGTGCGTGCGGGCAGCCGTCCCCGTACGCACGGGGGCGCCGCTCACCCCACCCGCTGCACCAGCCAGCCGAAGTCGCCGAGCCCGCCGCGCGCGGTGAGTTCGGCCGCCTCGCCCGCCGCCGCGAGCGCCCTGACGTACCCGGCGGGGTCGGTGGAGGCCAGCGCCAGCGGCGGCCGGCCGCCGGAGACGCCGAGGCGGCCCAGGGCGGTGCGCTGGTCGAGGAGTTCGGGCGCCGGGCCGCCGGGGGGCGCCCCGGCGGCGGCGCAGGCGTCGAGGGCGACATGGGCGGTGAGGTCGCAGGAGCCGTCCGGCACCGGATCCACCTCGCGGCCGGCCCGGAACCCGGTCAGGGTGCCGAACGGCGGCCGGGCACCCCGTACGTGCGCGTAGTCCACGGCCACCGCGCGCCCCGCCGCCAGCGAGCCGACCGCCTCGGCCCACGCCAGGTCGCGGGGCAGTCCGATCTCGGCCCGGTCGCCGGGGGCGGCCGGTGTCCACCAGCGCTCCAGCCACCGCGCGTCCGCGCCGGACACCGGATCGCCCAGCCGCTCCGCTCCGTCGGAGGCCCGGACCAGGACGTACCGGGCGGTGCCGTCCGCGTCGGCCTCCACGACGTCGAGCGGCACGTTGTCCAGCCACTCGTTGGCGAAGAGCAGCCCGGTGACACCCTGCGGCAGTCGCGCGCACCACTCGATCCGGTGATCCAGGCGCGGCGGACGGTCCGCGAGCTCCACGGCGTACGCGGTGATCCGCAGCCCCGCCGGAGCGGCGGCCAGCACCCCGGCGGCCAGTTCCCCGCGCCCCGCGCCCATGTCCACCAGGCCGACGGTGTCCGTACCCAGCTCGGCGGCGGTCTCCGCGAGCAGCCGGGCCACCGCCGAGGCGAAGAGCGGGGAGGCGTGCACCGAGGTACGGAAGTGCCCGGCCGGGCCCTCCGGCCTCCGGTAGAACCCGCCGTCGCCGTACAGCGCGGCCTGCGCCGCCGCACCCCATCCGAGCCATTCTTCCGTCACGGGGCAAGTCTCCGGCATCGCGCTCCCGGACCTCTCCACCTTGGGGAGTACGGGCCGCCGTACCGGATCGGCCCTCCGGTTGACCCGGGTACCCGCGCCCTTCCCTACGCTGGCAAGGTGCAGCGCCTCTACGACTTCCTCCGCAGACACCCGACGGGCGTCGACTGCTTCTGGGCCGTCGTCCTGCTCGGGCTCTCCGGGGTGGCCTACGTGGCCGAACCCCCGGCGGGGCTGCGGGAGCGGGTCTGCTCGGTGCCGGTCATCCTCGGGCTCTGCGCCGTGGTGGCACTGCGCCGCCGGATGCCCGAGCGGATGCTGCTGCTCGCCCTCGGGATCGGGATCGCCCAGGTGGCGCTCGGTGTCGAGACGGGCATCGCCGACTTCGCCCTGCTGGTGATCATCTACACCGTCGCCGCGTCCGGGGAGCGCTGGGCGTCCCGGCTGGCGCTCGCCTGCGGCCTGGGCGCCGCCGGGATCTCGCAGGCGCGCTGGCCGGAGCAGGAGGGCGGCTGGGTCCAGCAGGTCTTCGTGGTGGTCGTGCTGACCGTGCCGTTCGTACTCGCCTGGGTGCTCGGCGACTCGCTGCGGACCCGGCGGGCGTACTTCCGGGCACTGGAGGAGCGGGCCGCCCGGCTGGAGCGCGAGCGCGAGGCCCAGTCCAAGGTCGCCGTCGCCGCCGAGCGCGCCAGGATCGCCCGCGAGCTCCACGACGTCGTCGCCCACAACGTCTCGGTGATGGTGGTCCAGGCCGACGGCGCCGCCTATGTCATGGACGCGGCACCCGACCAGGCCCGCCAGGCCCTGGAGACCATCTCCACCACCGGCCGCCAGGCCCTCGCCGAGATGCGCCGGCTGCTCGGGGTGCTGCGCACCGGGGACACCGAGACCAGCGGCGAGTACGTCCCCCAGCCCGACGTCGAGCAGATCGACGAACTCGTCGAACAGGTCCGCAAGGCCGGCCTCGCCGTCGACTTCACCGTCGAGGGCACCCCGCGCTCCCTGCCCAGCGGCGTCGAGCTGACCGCGTACCGCATCGTGCAGGAGGCGCTCACCAACACCCGCAAGCACGGCGGCCCCGGCGCCGGGGCCAGTGTGCGGCTGGTCTACTTCGACGACGGCCTCGGGCTGCTCGTGGAGGACGACGGACGCGGCGCCCCGCACGAGCTGTACGAGGACGGCGGAGCGGACGGCGCCGGCCACGGCATGATCGGCATGCGGGAACGGGTCGGCATGGTCGGCGGCACCCTCGACGCGGGGCCGCGCCCCGGCGGCGGCTTCCGGATCAGCGCGCTGCTCCCGCTGAAACCGGGCACGTGACCCCCACTCCACACTCCACGAGACAGGACCCCCGACCCATGGCAGCCATCCGCGTGATGCTCGTCGACGACCAGGCGCTGCTGCGCACCGGCTTCCGCATGGTGCTCGCGGCCCAGCCGGACATGGAGGTGGTCGCCGAGGCGGGCGACGGCGCCGAGGCGATCGAGGTGCTCCGCGCCACCGCCGTGGACGTCGTCCTCATGGACGTCCGCATGCCGAGGCTGGACGGGGTGGAGGCCACCCGGCGCATCTGCGGGCAGGAGAATCCGCCGAAGGTGCTGATCCTGACCACCTTCGACCTGGACGAGTACGCCTTCACCGGGCTCAAGGCAGGGGCCAGCGGCTTCATGCTCAAGGACGTGCCGCCCGGGGAGCTGCTGAACGCGATCCGCTCGGTGCACAGCGGGGACGCCGTCGTCGCGCCGTCCACCACCCGGCGGCTCCTCGACCGGTTCTCCCCGTTGCTGCCGAGCGCCACCTCCAGCCCCGGCGACAAGCGCGTGGAGCGGCTCACCGAGCGGGAGCGCGAGGTGATGCTGCTGGTCGCCCAGGGGCTGTCGAACGGCGAGATCGCCGGCCGGCTGGTGCTCTCGGAGGCCACGGTGAAGACGCACGTCGGCCGCATCCTCACCAAGCTCGGGCTGCGCGACCGGGTCCAGGTCGTCGTCATGGCCTACGAGTCGGGGCTGGTCCGCGCGGGCGGCGCGCGCTGACCCGGTTCCTACCGCAGCACGCCCTCCAGGAAGTCGCTGCCGAGCCGGGCGACGACCGTCAGGTCCAGCTGGTGCAGGACGTACCGGCCGCGCCGGCGCGTGGTGACCAGGCCCGCCTTCTTCAGCACCGACAGGTGCCGGGAGACCTCGGGGGAGGTGATGCCGTGCGCGTCGGCCAGCTCGCCGGTGGTGTGCGGGGAGCGGGCCAGGTTCCGGCAGAGCCGCAGCCGCTGGGGGTGGGCCAGCGCCTCCAGGCGCAGCCGGACGAGTTCCACCGAGGCGGGCGAGGGCAGCTCCGGCCGGTGCACCGGGTAGAGGATCACCGGCCGCCACGCCGGGGCGTGTCCGATCATCAGGTGCGGCCAGCCGAAACCGGTGGGGACGAGGGTGATGCCGGGCTCGACCCCGGGGCCGGTCGCGGTGGTCCGGGCCGCGTTCAGCTTGTCGACCACGATCCGGTCGCCGTCCTCGCTCAGCGAGAGTGCCGCCGAGACCGCGCCGACCGCCTCGCCGAGGCCCTTGCGGCGGAGCACCTCCGTCTTGTGCCGGGCGTCGGCCACCAGCGGGATGCGCGCGCGGTTCCAGGTGTCGGCGAAGAACGCCTCCTCGCAGTCCTCGAAGAGCCGCCTGAGCCAGGCGCGTACCGAGCCAGGGTCGGCCAGCAGCCGTTCGGTGAAGTCGGTCTGGCGCGGGCCGCGCGCGGCGGCCATCTCGCGTGCCCGCCCGGCCGCCGCCGCGTTCTTCAGCGGGGACGCGGTGCCCGTGCCGTAGAAGGTGCAGGAGGTGAACTCCAGGGCGGCCGAGACGAACTGCTCCTCACTCAGCCGGTCCAGGGTGTCCAGGTCCTCGGCGAGGGTCGCCCCGGCCCGGCCGCTGCCGCCCGGGAGACCGGCGAACGGCACGAAGATGTCGGAGAAGGTGTTCCGCCAGAGGAACTCCGCCTCGTGCAGCCGGTCCGCCAGGTCCGGCGGGAGCGCGGCGGCGGTCGCGGTGACCCAGCCGTGCAGCCCGGGGTGGTGCCCCGGCTCCGAGAGCGCGTGCAGCGCCATCCCCAGCTCGGCCAGCGGGGAGGTCTCGAAAACGATGCGGTCGGCGGGCAGCCCGGCGATGTCGATGGTCACGCTCACCGGACCATGGTGCGGGGTGCCCGCCTCCCCGCGCACATCGCTTGACGGGGTACGTCAATCGGCGCGCGGTGCGGGGCGGGGCCGCGCAGGCTGAACGTATGGACGCGATACAGCAGCAGATGTACGACACCTGGCGCGCGACCCGGAGCGGCGAACGCCCGCCGCCCCTGCCCGGCACCCACGACCGGGAGGTCCTGCGCGACCTCCGCCGCCGGCTCCGGGCCCGCCGCGAGGCGGAAGCCCGCAGGCGGGCCGGGGCCTGGCCGGGGTGGTGAGGCGCCCGGTGGTGAGCGCTCCGGCGTCGGGGGGCGCGGGCTCATGGTGAGCGTTCCGGTCCCCGGGGGGCGCGGGCTCAGCCCAGGCGGGCGACGAACGCGCGCACCGCGTCCCGTACGTCCTCGGCCGTCCACTCCAGCCCCGGCGCGTTCACGGTGACCTCGGTGTACGCGACCCCGGGCGGCAGCTGGGCGCCCGCGGACCAGCGGCGGAAGAGGGTCGTGCCGGTCTCCTCGGCCTGGCGCACCGAGGCCTCGTCCAGCACCTCGGTGGAGTACGGCAGCCAGAGGTGGAACTGGTGGGTGTGCGGGGGCTCGGGGCGCAGCCGGAACCACGGCACCGCCGACTCCTCGAACGCCTCAGCCAGCGCGGCGGCGACCACCTTGGCATGGGCCACGTACTCGGGCAGCCGGGGCAGCTCGTTCTCCAGGCCGATGAGGGCGGCGAGCGCGGCCGGGTACTGCTGGAAGAGCTGTCCGCCGTAGCGGTGCCGCCAGGTGCGGGCCTCCTCGATCAGCGTCCGGGGGCCGGCCAGGGCCGCACCGGACATGCCGCCGAGCGACTTGTAGAAGGAGACGTAGACGCTGTCGGCGAGGCCCGCGATCTCCGGCAGCCCGCGCCCGAAGTGCGGGGTGCACTCCCAGAGCCGGGCCCCGTCCAGGTGCACCACCGCGTCCCGCTCCCGGGCCGCCGCCACGACCTCGGTCAGCTCCTCCCAGGCCGGGAGTACGAAACCGGCGTCCCGCAGCGGCAGCTCCAGCATCAGGGTGCCGAACGGCTCCGCGAAGTCGGCGACCTCCTCGGCGGTGGGCAGCCGGGGCGCGGTCGTCGGGTACACCGTCCGCAGCCCGCTCACCGCGCCGAGCGCCCCCCGCTCGTGCACCTCGGGGTGGGCGAGCGGGTGCAGGGCGACGGTGGCGTTGCCGGTACGCGCCGCCCAGCACCGCAGCGCGACCTGCTGGGCCATCGTGCCGGTCGGGAAGAACGCCGCCGCCTCCATGCCCAGCAGCCCGGCCACCCGCTTCTCGACCTCGGCGACGACCCCGTCGCCGTAGATGTCGGCCGGTTCGTCCGTGTCGTACACCGCTCCGGCGCCCGCCGCGAGGGCGGCCAGCTGGTCGCCGAGCGTGCCGTCGGAGGAGGTGCGCGCCAGGATGCGGTGCGAGGCCTTCCATGCGGCCAGCCGGCGCTGCCGCATCTTCTCTTCGTCCGTTGCTGCCATGCGACGATCATCGCCCGCCCGGTCCGGGCCGCCCACCCGGGGGTTTCGCGGGCGGTCGCGGGAGCCCCGGCGCGGGGTGCCGGCGCGGGGGTCGCCGGGCGCCGGGGAGGGTGACGAGAAGTTACCCACAGGCTGTGGACAGAGCGGAACCGGGGCGGTGCGCTGGCGTAGCATGCAGAGGAATCGTCCGGTACCCCCCGCGGACTGGAACGGAAGGCCGTAGCCGCGTGAACACGACATCCCCGCGAGACCCGAGAGATCCTCTCGACGCCAGGGACCGCCCCGCCCGCCTCACCGTGGGCGTCGTCGGCGCGGGCCGCGTCGGCCCCGCCCTGGCCGCCTCGCTGCAACTCGCCGGGCACCGCCCGGTCGCCGTCTCCGGTGTCTCCGACGCCTCCCGCCGCCGGGCCGCCGCCCTGCTGCCGGAGGTGCCGCTGGTGACGCCCGCCGAGGTCCTCGCCCGCGCCGACCTGGTGCTGCTCACCGTCCCCGACGACGCCCTGCCCGGCCTGGTCCAGGGGCTCGCCGACACCGGCGCCGTCCGGCCCGGCCAGCTCCTGGTCCACACCTCGGGGCGGTACGGCACCCGGGTGCTGGACCCCGCGCTGCGCGCCGGGGCCCTGCCGCTCGCCCTCCACCCCGCGATGACGTTCACCGGCACGCCCGTGGACGTCCAGCGCCTGGCCGGCTGCTCCTTCGGGATCACCGCGCCCGAGGAGCTGCGGCTCGCCGCCGAGGCCCTCGTCATCGAGATGGGCGGCGAGCCCGAGTGGATCGAGGAGGAGGCCCGCCCGCTCTACCACGCGGCCCTCGCCCTCGGCGCGAACCACCTGGTCACCCTGGTCGCCGAGGCGATGGAGCTGCTGGCCAAGGCGGGGGTCTCGGCCCCCGACCGGATGCTCGGCCCGCTCCTCGGCGCCGCGCTCGACAACGCCCTGCGCTCCGGCGACGCGGCCCTCACCGGCCCGGTGGCGCGCGGCGACGCGGGCACGGTCGCCGCGCACGTCGGCGAGTTGCGCGCGCACGCCCCGCAGATGGTCGCGGGGTACCTCGCGATGGCCCGCGCCACCGCCGACCGGGCCCTCGCGCACGGTCTGCTCAAGCCGGAGTCCGCCGAGGACCTGCTCGGCGTCCTCGCGGACGGCACGCGCGGAGCCGGCCGCCCGGCCGGCTCCGCACCCGACGACGACGAAGAGCCGGGGGAACCCCGATGACCGCCACACCCACCCCGGCGGGCACCGCCGTCCTGCTGCACACCGCCGAGGCGCTGGAGGCGCTGGAGCGCCCGGCGGGCGCGCGCCGCGTGGCCGTCATGACGATGGGCGCGCTGCACGACGGCCACGGCACCCTGATCCGGGCCGCCCGCGAGGCGGCGGGACCGGGCGGTCAGGTCGTGGTCACCGTCTTCGTGAACCCGCTCCAGTTCGGCGAGGCCGCCGACCTGGACCGCTACCCGCGCACCCTGGACGCCGACCTCGCGGTGGCCTCGGCGGCCGGCGCGGACGTGGTCTTCGCCCCCTCCGTCGAGGAGGTGTACCCGGGCGGCGACCCGCAGGTCCGGATCACCGCCGGACCGATGGGCGAGCGCCTCGAAGGTGCCTCGCGCCCCGGGCACTTCGACGGGATGCTCACCGTCGTCGCCAAGCTCCTCCACCTGACCCGCCCGGACGAGGCGCTCTTCGGGCAGAAGGACGCCCAGCAGCTCGCGCTGGTCCGCCGGATGGTCCGCGACCTCAACTTCGGCATCGGGATCACCGCCGTACCCACCGTCCGGGACCCGGACGGCCTCGCGCTCTCCAGCCGCAACCGTTTCCTGTCGCCGGCCGAGCGGCGTACCGCCCTCGCCCTGTCGGCCGCCCTCTTCGCCGCCCGCGACCGGCTCGCCGCCCAGCAGGCGCTGCGCGAGCGCGCCCTGGCCACCGGCGGCCCGGGACGGGAGGGAAGCGGCTCCGGTCCTGCGGGAACCGGCACCGACCGGGTCGCCGGGCTCAACGCGCTCGGCGAGTCCCGCCTCGCCGCCGACGCCCAGGCCGTGGCGCTCGCACCGCACGGCAGCACGGCCGAGGCCGTCCGGGCCGCCGCGCGCACCGTCCTGGAGGACGCCGCCCAGGCCGCCGAGCCGCTGGTACTCGACTACCTCGCCCTGGTGGACCCGGCCGACTTCACCGAGGTCCCCGACGACCGGGACGGCGGCGAAGCCGTCCTCGCCGTCGCCGCCCGGGTCGGCGCCACCCGTCTGATCGACAACATCCCCCTCGACCTGGGAGCCCTCTCGTGACCGGAATACGGCTGACCGCCCCCGAACCCGGCTGGACCATCGACGCCGACGTCGTGGTCATCGGCTCCGGCGTGGCCGGGCTCACCACCGCCCTGCGCTGCGTCGCCGCCGGACTCGACACCGTCGTCGTCACCAAGGCCCGCCTGGACGACGGCTCCACCCGCTGGGCCCAGGGCGGCATCGCCGCCGCGCTCGGCGAGGGCGACACCCCCGAGCAGCACCTCGGCGACACCCTGGTCGCCGGCGTGGGCCTCTGCGACGAGCCGGCCGTCCGCACCCTGGTCACCGAGGGCCCCGGCGCGGTGCGCCGGCTCATCGACACCGGGGCGCT
Organism: Streptomyces sp. NPDC001493; assembly: GCF_053597235.1. NCBI lineage: Bacteria > Bacillati > Actinomycetota > Actinomycetes > Kitasatosporales > Streptomycetaceae > Streptomyces > Streptomyces sp. NPDC001493. The sequence goes on along the minus strand of NZ_JBSFHV010000030.1, from coordinate 36,989 downwards.
CTTCGACACCGACGAGAGCGGCGACATCGCCCTCACCCGCGAGGGCGGCCACCACCGGAACCGGATCGTGCACGCGGGCGGCGACGCCACCGGCGCGGAGGTCTCCCGCGCCCTGGTGGAGGCGGTACGCACCCGTGCCCTGCACACCATCGAGAACGCCCTGGTCCTGGACCTGCTCACCGACGCCGAAGGCCGTACGGCCGGTGTCAGCCTGCACGTCATGGGCGAGGGCCAGCACGACGGGGTCGGCGCGGTCCGCGCCCCCTCGGTGGTGCTCGCCACCGGCGGCATGGGCCAGGTCTTCTCCGCCACCACCAACCCGCCGGTCTCCACCGGCGACGGCGTGGCGCTCGCGCTGCGGGCCGGAGCGGAGATCTCGGACCTGGAGTTCGTCCAGTTCCACCCCACCGTCCTCTTCCTGGGCGCCGACTCCGAGGGCCAGCAGCCGCTGGTCTCGGAGGCGGTACGCGGCGAGGGCGCGTACCTCGTCGACGCCTCCGGTACGCGCTTCATGACCGGGCAGCACGAGCTGGCGGAGCTCGCCCCCCGCGACATCGTCGCCAAGGCCATCACCCGCCAGATGCAGCTGCACGGCACCCAGCACATGTACCTCGACGCCCGGCACTTCGGCGCCGAGATGTGGGAGCGCCGCTTTCCCACGATCCTGGCCGCCTGCCGCGAGCACGGCATCGACCCGGTCACCGAGCCGATCCCGGTCGCGCCCGCCGCGCACTACGCCTCCGGCGGCGTCCGTACCGACCTGCACGGACGCACCACCGTGCCCGGCCTGTACGCCTGCGGGGAGACCGCCTGCACCGGGGTGCACGGCGCCAACCGCCTCGCCTCCAACTCCCTCCTGGAGGGGCTCGTCTTCGCCGAGCGGATCGCCGCCGACATCGCCGAGCGCCGCCCCGCCCGCACCGAGGCGGTCCGGCCCGAGGGCGGCCCGCGCGCCGCGCTGCTCGACCCCGGGACCCGTACGACGATCCAGCGGATCATGACCCGCGGCGCCGGGGTGCTCCGCTCCGCCGAGAGCCTGGCCGCCGCCGCCCGGGAGCTGGAGGCGCTGCACGACGGTGCCGCGGGCGCCGGCGCGCCCGACGGGAAGGCAGCCGTACCGGGCGTGGAGGCGTGGGAGACCACCAACCTCCTGCTGGTCGCCCGGGTCCTGGTCGCCGCCGCGTCCGCGCGCGCGGAGACCCGGGGCTGCCACTGGCGCGAGGACCACCCCGACCGCGACGACGAGAACTGGCGCGCCCACCTCGTCGTGCGCGTCGGCGAGGACCGGACGCTCGCCGTGCGCCGTACGGAGGGCGCCGACTTCGACCCCGTACGCCCGTAACCGACCGCCGCACCACACAGCACCACCGCCCCCGCACCACACAGCACCACCGCCCCAGCACCACCGCACCGCACTGCACCACCGCACCGCACCGCCCGACGCCCCCGAGGAGCCGCAACCGTGAGCACGCCCGAAGAGAACCGCCCGACACCGGTGGACGTTCCGCTGATCCACATCGGGGCCCCCGCACCGTCCGCGGGCGGCTGCGGCGACGACTGCGGCTGCGCCTCCGACGAGTACGACCCCGACGCCCTGGAGTGCGGCCTCGACCCCGCGCTCGCCGAGCTGCTGGCCGAGGCCGGACTCGACCCCGTCCAGGTGGAGGACGTCGCGCACGTCGCCATCGAGGAGGACCTGGACGGCGGGGTCGACGTCACCACCGTCGCGACCGTCCCCGAGGACGCCGTCGCCACCGGTGACTTCACCGCCCGCGAGGACGGCGTCGTCGCCGGTCTGCGCGTCGCCGAGGCCGTGCTCTCCATCGTCTGCACCGACGACTTCGAGGTCGAGCGCCACGTCGAGGACGGCGAGCGCGTCACCGCCGGACAGAAGCTGCTGACGGTCACCACCCGCACCCGCGACCTGCTCACCGGCGAGCGCGGCGCGCTCAACCTGCTCTGCCGCCTCTCCGGCATCGCCACCGCCACCCGCAAGTGGGCGGACGTCCTGGAGGGCTCGAAGGCCCAGGTCCGCGACACCCGCAAGACCACCCCGGGGCTGCGCGCGCTGGAGAAGTACGCGGTCCGCTGCGGCGGCGGCGTCAACCACCGGATGTCGCTCTCGGACGCGGCCCTGGTCAAGGACAACCACGTGATCGCGGCCGGCGGTGTCGCCGAGGCGTTCAAGCGGGTCCGCGAGGAGTTCCCCGAGCTGGCCATCGAGGTGGAGGTCGACACCCTCCAGCAGGTCCGCGAGGTGCTGGAGGCCGGCGCCGACCTGATCCTGCTGGACAACTTCACCCCGGGCGAGACCGAGGAGGCCGTCGCGCTCGTCGCCGGGCGCGCCGTGCTGGAGTCCTCCGGGCGCCTCACCCTGGACACCGCCCGCGCCTACGCCGACGCGGGCGTCGACTACCTCGCGGTCGGCGCGCTCACCCACTCCTCGCCCATCCTCGACATCGGCCTGGACTTCCGCGAGGCCGCCACCGGTGAGGCCCACGCCTGATGCTCCTCACCATCGACGTCGGCAACACCCACACCGTCCTCGGGCTCTTCGACGGCGAGGAGATCGTCGAGCACTGGCGGATCTCGACCGACTCCCGGCGCACCGCCGACGAGCTGGCCGTGCTCCTCCAGGGGCTGATGGGCATGCACCCGCTGCTCGGCGTCGAGCTGGGCGACGGCATCGAGGGCATCGCGATCTGCTCCACGGTCCCCTCCGTCCTGCACGAGCTGCGCGAGGTGACCCGCCGCTACTACGGCGACGTGCCCGCCGTCCTCGTGGAGCCCGGCATCAAGACCGGCGTACCGATCCTCATGGACAACCCCAAGGAGGTCGGCGCCGACCGCATCATCAACGCGGTCGCGGCGGTCGAGCTGTACGGGGGCCCGGCGATCGTCGTCGACTTCGGCACCGCCACCACCTTCGACGCGGTCTCCGCGCGCGGCGAGTACACCGGCGGTGTCATCGCCCCGGGCATCGAGATCTCCGTCGAGGCGCTCGGTGTGAAGGGCGCCCAGCTCCGCAAGATCGAGCTGGCCCGCCCGCGCAGCGTCATCGGCAAGAACACCGTCGAGGCCATGCAGGCGGGCATCGTCTACGGCTTCGCGGGCCAGGTCGACGGCGTCGTCGCGCGGATGAAGCGCGAGCTGGCGGACGACCCGGACGACGTGACCGTCATCGCGACCGGTGGCCTTGCGCCAATGGTGTTGGGCGAGGCCTCCGTCATCGACGAGCACGAGCCCTGGCTGACCCTCATCGGGCTCCGCCTGGTCTACGAGCGCAACGTCTCGCGGATGTAGCCGTGCGCGGTCGTCGCAGGCGCGCACCCCGGCGCACCTGCGACGACGCCTCCCGGCACCGGAACGGCGGCACCGCAGCGCGCCGCGCCACAGGTGACCAGTTAAGAGGATTTTGTCCCTTTAGCACGTACTGTCGCGCCATGCCCACGCCCTACGGTTCACGAGGCGGCATGGCGTTCGGTGCGGACGAGCTGCGGGTACTCCGACGCGCTCTCGCCGTTGCCCTCCACCCCATGCCCTTGCCCGACGAGGATGTCCAGGACTGCCTGCGGCTCGCGGGAGCGGTGGACGATGCGGTCGGCGAGGCGGGCCGGCTCCGCGCGTTCCTGCTCGCCGACCTCGCCCGCTACCGCGCCGCCCTCCCCGGCTCCGTCACCGGCTACCTGGAGCTCCTCCAGGACGCCCTGGCCGCCGGCTACGACCCCAAGGCGGACGACCTCGCCGCCCTGCGGGCGCTGCGCGGCCGACCGGTCGCGGCGGCGCTCCTGGAACGCTGCCAGGTGCTCGCCGAACGCTCGGTGCGGGCCCGGCTGGCGGGCCGCAGCGCCGCCCTCACCGCGCCGGGCCCCCGCAGCCGGCTGCTCGCCCTGCCGGGCGGCCGCGCGGCGGCCGAGCCCCAGCGCCCCGCGAGCCCGGCCGCGCCGTCCCGGCCGCCGACGCCGGGCGACCGCCCGATGCCCAAGCCGTCCGAGGTCTTCCCGCCGCGCCGCCGCCCGGTGCCGCCGCCGGAGGAGCACCGCGCCGCCGGCTGACCGCCCGGCGCGTTCCCGTAGGTAAGGGCTGTTCCGTCATCCCCGGTGGGTGCGATCCACCACGGATCACGGGGCAGCCCTTACGGCGGTCCGGCCCCGACCCACCGGGAGGGGCGCTGCGGGCCGCCGCACCGCGCTCGCTACTCTGGACGGCATGGACTACGTGAAGGCGCTCATTCCGCCTGTCGTGATGGCCGCATTCTTCATCCGCCTCGTGATGACGATCGTGAAAAGCCAGGGTGGGCCGAACAAGGCCAAGGAGGACGCGGCCGTGGACGCCGCCCTCGCCCGCGCCGAGGCCGCCCGCCAGACCCCGGCCGCCGAAAGCGCCTGAGCGGCCCATTACCCCGGGCACACCGGCCGGTTTCGCCGGCTGGTTTCGCCCGTCGGTTTCGTCCGCCGGTTTCGTCCGTCGGTTTCACCTCGTCCCCGGGGCTCCGGGGTAACCGGCGCGCGCACCCGGTGGCCGTATGCGGTGGTCGTATGCGGTGGCCGTATACGGGGCCGACGAGCAGTGCCCGCACGCGGCGTTCGTATGCGGTCTTCGCGGGTGGCCGTTCCCCGCGACGGTATCCGGCGACCCGCCCGGTGCCCGACCGTGATTCATCCGTGCGTCGGCGTTTGTGTGCCCGTCTTCGCGCCCGCTTCTCCGGGTGCGGGTATGCCCGGTCCGCGCGTATCCCCCGAGTCGCGAGTCGTGCGTGTCTTCCGTGTGTACAACCGACCGTGCGGACGGTTATCGGTCCGGTCGACCGGCGTGCGGTACGTAATTCGCGCCCCCCGTATCACGTACACAACCTGGCGCACTCCAAGAGCGCACGACTCGCATCGAGCCGTGCGCCTTTTCTGTGTCCTTCGGGGTTCTCCGGGTTCTCAGGGTTCTCTCCCTGTTCTCCCGGGATCGGGTCTCCCTGGAAAAATAACTACGCATTTCGGACATCTCGCATTAAGGTGGCCGTGTGCCCCGTCAATTGGGAGAGCTGGAAGACGCCGTGATGACGCGCGTCTGGCAATGGAACCGCCCCGTCACCGTGCGAGAAGTCCTGGAAGACCTTCAGCGCGAACGCTCGATCGCTTACACGACCGTCATGACGGTTATGGACAACCTTCACCAGAAGGGCTGGGTCCGCAGGGAAGTCGACGGCCGGGCTTATCGATATACGGCCGTCTCCACACGCGCCGCCTACTCGGCCGCACTGATGAACGACGCCTGGTCGCGGAGCGACAACCCCGCCGCGGCCCTCGTCGCCTTCTTCGGAATGATGTCCGCCGAGCAGCGGGAGGCCCTCAGGGACGCCGTACGGATCGTTTCTCCTGGTGCGGTCGGCGCGGCGGAGGAACCGGCGCCGCCCGTGGGCCCGGCGGGCGGCACCGCGGGCGGTACGGACGACGGCACGTCCCGGGAACCGGCCGGAGACCCGGCGGAAGCCCCCGCCGGGACCGGCGCCGAACTCCCCGCCGGCCCCACCCCTGAAGTCCCCGCCGAACCCGCCACTGAAGTCCCCGCCGAAGACCCGGCCGATGGCACGGCGGAGGACGGCGGGCGATAGCGTCGGGACATGTCTGCAGACCTGACGCAAAACGAGCCGGAATCCGAAGGTGAAACCGACTCGGCGGTCGAAAAGCCCGCCATCACCGTCCGCCGTGCCAGGACCAGCGATGTGGGCGCGGTGCGCCGGCTGCTCGACGGCTACGTGACCGACGGCATCCTCCTGGACAAAGCGACGGTCACCCTTTACGAGGACATCCAGGAGTTCTGGGTCGCGGAACGCGACCAGGACGCCCGGGTGGTCGGATGCGGCGCACTCCACGTGATGTGGGAAGACCTTGCCGAAGTGCGAACTCTCGCCGTCGATCACCGGGTCAAGGGCACCGGAGTGGGTCACCAGGTTCTCGACAAGCTGTTGCAGACCGCGCGCTGGCTCGGGGTCCGCCGGGTTTTCTGCCTGACCTTCGAAGTCGACTTCTTCGCCAAGCACGGGTTCGTGGAGATCGGCGAGACGCCGGTCGACACGGATGTCTACAGTGAGCTGCTGCGTTCCTATGACGAGGGTGTCGCCGAGTTCCTGGGTCTCGAACGAGTGAAGCCGAACACCTTGGGCAACAGCCGGATGCTTCTGCACCTGTGATCGGTAGAACTGCGCCGATCCCGAAGGCGATCCCTATGTCCGATACGCGCCCGTTTCCCGTGTTCCCCGGGTCCTGAACCTCTCCCTGGGGTTTGTGTTTTCCCGGGAAAAGCGGTTTCCTTTCCGCGTACTCCATTTTCGATGAAAGGATATCTCGTGGCGCAGAAGGTTCAGGTCCTTCTTGTTGACGACCTCGACGGCGGCGAGGCGAACGAGACCGTCACGTTCGCGCTGGACGGCAAGACCTACGAGATCGACCTCACCACGGCCAACGCGGACAAGCTCCGTGGCCTTCTCGAGCCGTACACCAAGAGCGGACGCCGCACCGGCGGCCGTGCCGCCACGGGCCGCAAGGGCCGTGCGCTCGGTGCCGGCACGGGCGGCAACAAGGACACTGCCGAGATCCGGAAGTGGGCCCGCGAGAACGGTCACAACGTGAACGACCGCGGTCGCGTTCCCGCCGAAATCCGTGAGGCCTACGAGCAGGCCAACGGCTGACTCGAAGGCCTGTCGGCCGGCGGACGTACCCGGGAACGCCTCAAACGGACCCGGTGGCATTCCGTCGCCGCCATATCCACCAGCCGTACGAGATCGGGAGCATCCCCACCGCTGCTCCCGAAACCCGCGAGGGCCGGAAGAAAAAGGTCCGCGCCCCGCGGCGGCTCGGGGGGCCGCAGCCAGAACGCGGCCCCCGGCGGACAGGGCCACGGCGCCCTGTGCGGTGCCGGTGCGGTGATCCCGCCACCGGCTCCGATGCCCACGAGATCGAGTGCGATGCCGCCCCACTCCAGCCAGTCGAGCAGTGCGGGCAGTTCCTCCGCGCTCCCGGCCGCCACGAGCAGCAGCATCCGCCCCCGCGCCACCGCCACGGGGCCGGTGCGCCCGAACCGGCGCAGCACCGCGCGACCGGCGGCGGCGGGCAGTTCCAGTACGTCGAACCGGCCCCCGGTCAGCAGCTTCAGCGGGCGGTCCCGGTCGGTCGCCCAGCCGAGCCCCTCCTCGTACCACCGCTCCATGGCCGAGGCCGCGATCTCCGTGCGCTCAGTGGTCTCAGCGGTCTCGGTGGTCTCCGTGTTCTCGGCGCGGCCTGCCTCCCGGCGCGTTCCCGCGTCCGGGTCCGTCCCGCGACCCGACGGGACCAGTGCCGACGTGTCGGCCCGCTGCGGGGCGCGAGGGGACGGGACGATGGGGCTCATGTGCGATGAACCGCCGGACCGCCTTCCGGGTTACGCGGAGGACTCCCGCCGCCGTGCGGAGTTCTCCCGCCCGGGCCGTGGGACGCGACGGATGTCACGCGCCGTGTACGGAGCGCCACGAAGGGTTCCCGTCAAGGGCGTGCGAGGGAGCGTCCGGCGCCACGCGGTTGTTCGCCCGTAGCGGAGGGAACGGGCGCGCGCCGCATGGACTGTCTGTAATTGCGGGTAAGACATGACTGGTGGGAAGGGGCGGCACGAGAACCGGGGCGTCTCACGTTCGCCACCGGCGTAGTGGTGACAGGGGTATCTGCCTGGCCTGCGGGAACATCGTCTCGCACCATCGGGTTGGAGCAGGTGTCGGCTGATCGGCAAGGTTTCCTCGCTGCTGCGGGGGTGATCCGGTCGGCAGTTGGAATGAGCGGTCCCCGCTTGCGGGACTAAGCTGCGGAAGGACAGGGAGGGGACCGACCCCTAACTGCCTGACCGCTCTGAGGAGCGATTAACGATGTTCGAGAGGTTCACCGACCGCGCGCGGCGGGTTGTCGTCCTGGCTCAGGAAGAAGCCCGGATGCTCAACCACAACTACATCGGCACCGAACACATTCTCCTGGGCCTTATCCACGAGGGTGAGGGTGTCGCCGCTAAGGCCCTGGAGAGCCTCGGGATTTCGCTCGAGGCGGTCCGCCAGCAGGTGGAGGAGATCATCGGCCAGGGCCAGCAGGCCCCGTCCGGCCACATCCCCTTCACGCCCCGAGCCAAGAAGGTCCTGGAGCTGTCGCTCCGCGAGGCCCTCCAGCTCGGCCACAACTACATCGGCACGGAGCACATCCTGCTCGGCCTGATCCGCGAGGGCGAAGGCGTCGCCGCGCAGGTCCTGGTGAAGCTGGGTGCCGACCTCAACCGGGTGCGGCAGCAGGTCATCCAGCTGCTCTCCGGTTACTCCACCAGCAAGGAGGCCGCCACCGCCGGCGGTCCCGCCGAGGGCACCCCCTCCACCTCCCTGGTGCTGGACCAGTTCGGCCGCAACCTCACCCAGGCCGCCCGTGAATCCAAGCTCGACCCGGTCATCGGGCGCGAGAAGGAGATCGAGCGGGTCATGCAGGTGCTGTCCCGCCGGACCAAGAACAACCCGGTCCTCATCGGCGAGCCCGGCGTCGGCAAGACGGCCGTCGTCGAGGGCCTGGCCCAGGCGATCGTCAAGGGCGAGGTGCCCGAGACCCTCAAGGACAAGCACCTCTACACCCTGGACCTCGGCGCCCTGGTCGCCGGCTCCCGGTACCGCGGTGACTTCGAGGAGCGCCTGAAGAAGGTCCTCAAGGAGATCCGCACCCGCGGCGACATCATCCTGTTCATCGACGAGCTCCACACCCTCGTGGGTGCGGGTGCCGCCGAGGGCGCGATCGACGCCGCGAGCATCCTGAAGCCGATGCTGGCCCGTGGTGAGCTCCAGACCATCGGTGCGACCACGCTCGACGAGTACCGCAAGCACCTGGAGAAGGACGCCGCTCTCGAGCGCCGCTTCCAGCCCATCCAGGTCGCGGAGCCGTCGCTGCCGCACACCATCGAGATCCTCAAGGGCCTGCGCGACCGCTACGAGGCCCACCACCGCGTCTCCATCACGGACGAGGCGCTGGTCCAGGCCGCCACACTGGCCGACCGGTACATCTCGGACCGCTTCCTCCCGGACAAGGCGATCGACCTGATCGACGAGGCCGGCTCCCGGATGCGCATCCGCCGGATGACCGCGCCGCCGGACCTCCGCGAGTTCGACGAGAAGATCGCGGGCGTCCGCCGCGACAAGGAGTCGGCGATCGACTCCCAGGACTTCGAGAAGGCAGCTTCCCTCCGCGACAAGGAGAAGCAGCTGCTGGCGGCGAAGACCAAGCGCGAGAAGGAATGGAAGGCCGGCGACATGGACGTCGTCGCCGAGGTCGACGGCGAGCTCATCGCCGAGGTCCTGGCGACCGCCACCGGCATTCCGGTCTTCAAGCTGACGGAGGAGGAGTCCTCCCGTCTGCTGCGCATGGAGGACGAGCTCCACAAGCGCGTCATCGGCCAGAAGGACGCCATCAAGGCCCTTTCCCAGGCGATCCGCCGTACGCGGGCCGGCCTGAAGGACCCGAAGCGCCCCGGTGGCTCGTTCATCTTCGCCGGCCCGTCCGGTGTCGGTAAGACCGAGCTCTCCAAGACGCTCGCCGAATTCCTCTTCGGCGACGAGGACGCGCTGATCTCCCTCGACATGTCGGAGTTCAGCGAGAAGCACACGGTTTCCCGCCTCTTCGGTTCGCCCCCCGGCTACGTGGGCTACGAAGAGGGCGGCCAGCTCACCGAGAAGGTGCGCCGCAAGCCGTTCTCCGTCGTCCTCTTCGACGAGGTCGAGAAGGCCCACCCCGATATCTTCAATTCCCTGCTCCAGATTCTGGAAGACGGTCGCCTGACCGACTCCCAGGGCCGGGTCGTGGACTTCAAGAACACGGTCATCATCATGACGACCAACCTCGGGACCCGGGACATCTCGAAGGGCTTCAACCTGGGCTTCGCCGCCCAGGGCGACGTCAAGACGAACTACGACCGGATGAAGGTCAAGGTCAACGAAGAGCTCAAGCAGCACTTCCGGCCCGAGTTCCTGAACCGTGTCGACGACACCGTCGTCTTCCACCAGCTCAGCCAGGAAGACATCATCCAGATCGTCGACCTCATGGTCGCCAAGGTGGATGAGCGTCTCAAGGACCGTGACATGGGCATCGAGCTCAGCACGGACGCGAAGAACCTGCTCGCGAAGAAGGGCTACGACCCCGTGATGGGCGCCCGGCCGCTGCGCCGGACGATCCAGCGCGAGATCGAGGACATCCTCTCCGAGAAGATCCTCTTCGGCGAGCTGCGCCCCGGCCACATCGTGGTCGTCGGCACGGAGGGCGAAGGCGACGAGAAGAAGTTCACCTTCCGCGGCGAGGAGAAGTCGGCCCTGCCCGACGTCCCGCCGGTCGAGTCGGCCGCCGGTGGCGCCGGCCCGAACATGACGAAGGACGCGTCGTAGTTCCAGGCGTGCGTGAGTGAAGAAACTGCCCCGGACCGGTATCGGTCCGGGGCAGTTTCTTGTGTGCAGGGCGGGTCGGGTCCGGAGGCGTGGGACCCGCGCGGTCAGGGGCGGGTCACGGTCAGGCGGGTGCCCTCCAGGTGCTCGGCCCCGACCAGCGCGCCACCACCGCCCAGGAGCACCTCGATGTGGAGTGCCGGCCACTCGCGCAGCGGGCGCAGGTCGATCGTCGTCCCCGATCGACCGTGCAGGGTCAGGCGCCGCAGCCCGGGGAACAGGTCACGGAGCGGACGCAGCTCGGCCGCGGGGCCCTGGTCGGCCACGAGGGAGAGCGCGGACAGTTGGGACAGCGGCTCCTCGTCGCGGGGCCAGGGGCTGCCGAGAGCGTGCGTGAGGGTGACCGCAGTGATGCGCGGGGCCGCCCGGAGAGCGGTCACCAGCGAACCCGGCGAGGAGACCTTCCTCAGGCGCAGCGACTGGAGTGAGGTCCACTCGCCCAGGTTGTCCAGCTCCACGGCGCCGGACGCGCGCAGGGCCAGCTCTCGGAGGTTCGGGAGGGGCGGAATCTCGCTCAGGCGGTCGGTTGCCGACAGCATGTTCACTTCCAGGTGCTGCAGCCACGGTGCGTCGCGGAGAACGCGGAGCCGCTCCGGCGGCAGGTGGTCGATACGGAGGTTCAGTCGCCGGAGGGCGGTCCACTCCTTGAGCGGCGAGAGGTCGCCCACGCCGGTGCATCCGTCGAGGGTGAGTCGCCGAATCTGTCCGCTGTCGCGGAGTACCGAAAGGTCGGTGAGCAGCGGGTTGCGCCAGTGGGTCAGTGATTCGGGTCGGATGTACCGCAGCCCCTCACGCAGGTCCGCCTCTCCGAACGGTCCGTCGAGCGTGAGGTCCAAGGCCAGTCCGGCACTGCCCAGGTAGGGCAGAGCCAGCAGCTCCGCACGATTACCGACGGACAGGTGGGCACCGTCCAGATGCCCCTTGCCCAGGACGTCCCTCGCGAACTCCTCCGTGGGGAAGTTCGGCCACTCGGAGGACAGTTCGAGGGCCGACTCGGGTGAAACCGCGACCCACGCGCGGGCGTACGCGAGGGCCTCCCGCCCGCCGACCGCCCCGAGCAGCCATACGGTGAACCGCCTGTCGCCGGGATCGGTCGGGAGAGACGACGGATCCGGCAGGTGGGCCAGGGCATCCGCGCCGAGGGACCCGAGCAGGTCCGCCATCTCCAGCGAGGTCGGCGGGAAGAGTTCGGTGAGCGCCGCGCGCACCCGCTTCCGCGTCCCGTCGTCCAGCCACGTCGCCTGCTGGGCGGAGAGGGCGGCCAGCACGCGCACCGCCGCCACGCCGTAGGCGCCGAGCGTGTCCTCGTCGTACGACTCCGCCTGGTCCAGCAGTCCGTTCACCAGTGCGGAGAGCTGGCTGCGTCCGCAGTGTCCGGACGCCAGCGCGATCACGTCCGCCCACGACTCGTTGTGGGCGGCCCGCAGCAGTTCGTTGATCTGGTCCGACTCGACGAATTCGGCTGCCGCCAGGTAGTCCTGGAAGGTGCGGTGGGCGAATTGGTAGCTGTCGTCCGCCCGTTCCTGGAGAAGGCCGCTGCGGTTGAGCAGGTGGGTGAGGACCGCGTCCGTCGTTCCCTGCCGCCGCACCCGTTCCATGCCCGCCAGCGCCCGGTCCAGCTGGTGCAGGGCCTGACCGCGGGAGAACTCCGTCTGCCCCTCGCGCACCAGCCAGATCGCGATCCGCTGGAGGAGCAGCATCTGGTCCTCCACCTCCATGGTGATGCCCTCAGGCCCTCCGATGCCCCGCCGCTGGTCCCGGTTGCCCAGGAGCATGCCGAGCGCGGACCGGTAGAGCTTCCAGCGGGTGGTCGGCAGGAAGCCCTCCTGCCTCCGGTGCAGCGCGCAGATCACCGCGCAGAGCAGGGGAGTGCGGGCGAGGTCGCTCAGCGTGCGGTTGGTGCGGAACTGCCGGGCCAGATCCTGTTCCAGTTCGCGCAGGCGATGGTGGTCGTCGTCGTCCAGCCGTGCGGCCTCGTGCCAGGCCGCCACGAACGTCTGGATGTCCTCGTCGCGCAAGTGCAGCAGCCGGAGTTCCTCGAAGCCCTCGGCGGCCAGCCAGTCAGGTTCGACGGCGAGCGGGCGGACAGTGGCCACGCAGCGGGTCTCCGGGTAACGGGTGAGAAGGCGGGCGAGCCAGGTGTACGCCTCCTCGCGCTCCCCGGACGGCACCTCGTCCAGCCCGTCCACCAGGAGAAGGCCACGGCCCGACTCCAGCACACGCCCCGCCCAGCCGTCCGGCGCGGCGTCCACGGCCAGCCGGGCGGCCCCGGGGAGGCCCGAGGGGGCGGGCAGTTCCTCGCTGCGGGCCCGGAGGGTACGCAGGGGGACCATGAACGGGACGAGACCGTTGAGAGCCGCCAGACGGGGTGGCAGGGTCCCGGCTGCAGCGTGGGCGGCCAGCCACCACAGCAGCGTGGTCTTCCCGGCTCCCGCGTCGCCGCGGAGCAGAACCCGGGGGCGGTGGGTCAGGAGGTCGTCGATGCGCTGGGGAGTGGCCCGGGCCACGGGGAGACGGACGTCTCTGCTTATCCACCGCCCGCCCGTCTCCGCCTCCAGGCTCAGATACGCGGTGTCCAGGTCCCAGTTGTCCTCGCGGCGCCCCAGCTCGTCCAGCCCGAAGATCCTGGTGCGGCGGTAGGCGGCGCCGAGGGCGTCCGCGTACTCCTCCTCGTAGCGGATGTCGGCCGGGTAGGTGCCGTGCACCTGTTCCGTACGGGGCTGTGACCCGGTGGTCTGCTCGTACGCCTGGCGGAAGCCGGCCGACTCCAGCACGGGGCGCAGCGAGACGCACTCCACCCGTCGTCCGTCGCGGCGGGGAGGTATCTGGCGGGCGAGGCCGAGGAGGACCGCCCCGGCGAAGACCGGGCCGCCGGAGAGGCCGCTCAGCAGGGCCTCGCCGTCCTCGTCCGCGACCGGGGGCGGGCTGTCCAGATCGCAGGCCAGGAGGTTGCGGAGGAGGCCCGCCAGGGGCACCACGGTGGCGGTGTACTGGTCGGCCTCCAGATGGCGCTCGGAGCCGTACCGCTGGATCTCGGGGAAGCCGGTGATCTCGCAGCCGGGGAGGGCCTGGGCGGAGGCGAGTACACCGAGGCGCACCGGCGGGACGGGCGGCAGCGGACCGTCGGCCAGCAGGAGCGCCGCGTCCTGCTTGGCGTCCACCCAGAGGACGCGGCAGGTCACGGGTTCCGGCAGGTCCGGGTGTGCGACCGACGCGCTCGCCTCGCCCCCCAGCACGTGCGCGCAGGTCAGCACCAGCCGGTCCGTGAGCAGCACCCCGCTGCCCTGGCGGGCGGACTGGACGACGACGGTGCGGTCCGTGGGGCGTGCGGGGCGTGGACGACGTACGTGCCGCATGCGGGGCACCGGAGGAAGCACCCCGCTCATGCGCCGTCGCGTCCCCGTCCGAAGTGGGCGGTGCTGCCGCCCGGGGTGTCGTTGCCGATCTCCAGCGGGCCGGAGCCGTCGGCCTTGCGGGGGCGCAGGGTGAAGGCGACCTTGTGCGTGGTGGCGGTGGTACGGGAGGCGTCGGCGCCTGCCTCCAGCACCCAGGCCTTGACCTTGCCGCCCGCCTTGGCCTCCTTGCGGAGCTCCACGGTGAACTCCATCTGGATGTCGCCCACGCCGAAGACGACGGGGCGGCCGTTGGCGCGGGCCGCGGCCTCGATGAGCTGGTCGCGGATCGATTCGACGGCGTCGGCCAGTTCGATCCGGTCCACGGGGTGGGTCTCGTCGGTACTCATGGCAGCCCCCGATACCGCCTGCCCGGCGGCGAGATGACGTGGCGTGCCGAAGGTCCCAAAGCGGACATCCCTTGGTCCCACCGGCGGTGACAAGGCGCACAGGCCATTTCGAGCCTACTAGGGGGGTTCGTAGTGGCGCTCGGGATCGCCGGAAGGTCTTTGGTCCCGGAGGTGGCCGGGACCTTCGAAAGTGGGAATGATCTGCCGCGTTTCTGGGGCCGTGTCCAGGTTCGACCGTTTTCACCTGGGGTTTAGCGGCTCGTGTCGGCGGGTTCCCGGGGCTCGCGCGGCTTCTCCGGCGGGACGTCCCGCCCCCGATTCCCGGTGTCCGGTCTACGGCTTTTCCTCGTAGATGGGGTACTTGAGCATCGCTCCAGGGCGGGTTACCAAGGTGGAGCAAGCCCGGACAAACGCTCGGGTTTCGCCCCCCGGACAGAACGACCGGGGAGCCCCCCATCTTCGGAGGACCTACTCGTATGTCGAAGCGCGTTACGACCCCCACCCGCCCGTCCACCTCTCGTGTCCGCGGCGCTGTCCTGGCCGCCGGTCTGGGAGCGTCGATGGTCCTGGGTGCTGGCGCGGCGTTCGCCTCCGGCACCACGGGCACCGTCGCCCTCACCAGTGCCACCACCGCCGACGCGGTCGCCAAGCAGGCGTCCGCCCAGAGCAAGGCCGCTGTGGACGCCAAGAAGTCCGCCGCGGAGCAGGCCGACACGGCCAAGAAGGCCGCGGCCGCCAAGCAGGCCGCAGCGAAGAAGAACGCCGCCTCGTGGCAGGTCCCGGTGAAGCACTACACCCTGAGTGCCACCTACGGCACCGGTGGCGACCGCTGGGCGCACAAGCACTCCGGCCAGGACTTCGCGGTGCCGATCGGTACCCCGGTCCACGCGGCCCACACCGGTACGGTCGTCAAGGCCGGCCCGAACGGTGGCGGCGACGGCCCGGCGTACGGCAACGCGATCGTGATCAAGCACGCCAACGGCAAGTACACGCAGTACGCGCACCTGTCGAAGATCGACGTCCGTATCGGCCAGACCGTGAAGACCGGCCAGGAGATCGGTCTCTCCGGCAACACCGGTAACTCCAGCGGCCCGCACCTGCACTTCGAGGTCCGGACCACGGCCAACTACGGCTCGGCGATCAACCCGGTCAACTTCCTGCGGACCGTCAACGTCTCGGTCTGACCGAGCGGGATCGCGCCCAGCGCTGAGCACGGCTGATCCACGAAGCCCCCGGGACTGAACGAGAAGTTCAGTCCCGGGGGCTTCGCCGTGCCCGGAGCGATACGGGTCCCGGAGGGGCCGGATCAGGTCAGCGGCAGCCGGTAGAGGCCGTTCGCGAGGGGCTCCACCAGCCCGTCGGCCACCAGGCCGTCCAGGGCCCGGGCCCGCTGGACCGGCTCGTCCCACACCGCGTCCAGGGCGGCCTGCGAGACCGGGGCGACGGAGTCGCGCAGTACCGCGAGGAGCCGTCCGCGCACCTGCCGGTCCGTACCGGCGTACGCCTGGCCCCGGCGGGCCGGGCCCTGGTGCGCGGGCTTCCCGGCGAGCAGCCAGGCACACTGCGAGGCGATCGGGCAGCGCGAGCAGTCCTCGTTCTTCGCCGTGCAGACCAGCGCGCCGAGCTCCATCGTCGCCGCCGCCCAGGCCGCCGCCCGCTCGTCCTCCTCGGGGAGCAGCGCGCGGGCGAGCTTGCGCTCGGCGGCTGTGGTCGCGTTCGGCGGGTACTGGATGCCGGTGGACGCCCGCGCGAACACCCGGCGGACGTTCGTGTCGAGCACCGCGTGCCGCTGCCCGTACGCGAACGAGGCGACCGCCGCCGCCGTGTACTCGCCGATCCCCGGCAGCGCCAGAAGCTGGGCGTGCTCACTCGGTACGTCGCCGCCGTGGCGTTCCGTTATGGCCTGCGCCGCGCCGTGCAGGCGCAGCGCGCGGCGCGGGTAGCCGAGCCGGCCCCAGGCGCGGACCGCCTCGCCCGGCGCCTCGGCGGCCAGGTCGGCCGGGCGCGGCCAGCGGGCCATCCACTGTTCGTACACCGGGACGACCCGGTTCACCGGGGTCTGCTGGAGCATGAACTCGCTCACCATCACACCCCAGGCGCCCGCCTCGGGGCGGCGCCAGGGCAGATCGCGGGCGTGCTGCTCGAACCACCCGATGACGGGGGTGTGGAGGAGGGAAGCGGGGGGCGTGTGTGTCGAAGTCGTGGCAGTCATCGCACCTACGATCCTGGCACGGAAGGTCCGGCGACGGTCACGGGCACGGGGGTGTCGCCCCCCGGCGAGAGCCTCTGGGCGAACAACGCCACCCGTTCTGTCCCCTATGTGCCGGTCTCCTGGCGGTTGTCCGGTGCGTGTACGGCGCGGCAGGCCCTCAGCGGCCCCTCAACAGGCCCTCGCGGAATGATGATCCGTAAAAGTTGACGATCGGAGCGGCGGGTGGGGCGGGAGTTGGCCACGATCTCTCGTACAGTTTGCGACGTGGGATCTCTGCGCAAACCGGTCGGCCCGCTTCCCTCCAGCATCTACTGGCGACGGAGGGTGGTAGCGGCGATTCTGGTTGCGCTCCTCGCCGCGCTCCTCGCCTGGGTCTTCCTGCCCGGCGCGAGCAGGAAGAGCCCGCCCGACGCCAAGCCCGGCAGCTCCGAGCCCGCGCAGTCGATCACCCCCGGCCCCTCCGAATCCGGGCCGGCGATCAGCCAACAGCCCGGCGGACGCCACGAGTCGGGCGGCGCCGGTGACGGTTCCGACGGTTCGTCCGACGGCTCGTCCGACGGCTCGAACGGCGACGGCGGCGATCCCGGCACGAGCCCCTCGGCCGGCGCGGGAGCCTCCTCGGACACGGCAGGCGGCTCCGCCGCCCCGGCCGGTGGCACGGCGGGCGTCCAGGTCCCCGCGAGCTCCGCGCTCCCGGACTGCCGTCCCGCCGCTGTGCAGTTGAGCGTGCGCACCAAGGTGACGTACGACCCCGAGGAAACCCCGAAGTTCGAGCTGATCGCGAAGAACACGTCCACCGGCGACTGCAAGGCCGACCTCGGCCCGAAGGCCGTGGTGCTCACCGTCACCGACGCGAGCGGGGACGACGACGACCAGGTCTGGTCCTCGAAGGACTGCCCGACCGCGTCCGGCAGCCTCTTCTTCAAGGTCCCGGCGGGGCAGACGGTGATCCGCACGATCGACTGGAACCGCACGAGGAGCGCCCCGCACTGTGCGACCCCGGCGACCGGGAAGGCCGCCCCGGGGACGTACCTCCTGGAGGCCAAGGCTCCGGGCGAGCCGCTCCAGCGCGCGTCCTTCGTCCTCGCCAAGGACTGAGCGACCCGAGCGCATCCGCCCGCTCGCGGAGCCCGCTCGGCCCCGCCCGCTCATGAAGAAAGCCCCTCGCGAGGCACGTGCCACCGGGAGGGGCTTCTGTCATGAGTGGGCGCGGGGCCGCCCCGCGGGGCCGACCGCGTGCGTCAGACGTACCGTTCCAGGATCGAGGACTCGGCGAGCCGGGAGAGGCCCTCGCGGACGCTGCGCGCCCGCGCCTCGCCGACACCGTCCACGGTCTGGAGGTCGTCCACGCTTGCCGCGAGCAGCTTCTGCAGTCCGCCGAAGTGCTCCACAAGCCGCTCCATGATCGCGCCGGGCAGCCGCGGCACCTTCGCCAGCAGCCGGAAACCGCGCGGCGAGACGGCCGAGTCCAGCGTCTCGGGCGAACCGCTGTACCCCAGCGACCGGGCCACCACGGCGAGTTCGAGGAGCTCGGGGTGGCTCAGCGCGTCCAGCTCGGTCAGCGCCTCGGCGACCGTGCGGGAACGCTTCGCCGTCGGCTCGGGGACGTAGTCGCGTACGACGAGCTCCCGCTCCGGCTCCACGCCCGCGATCAGCTCGTCCAGCTGGAGCGCCAGCAGGCGTCCGTCGGTGCCGAGCTCGACCACGTACTCCGCGATCTCCGTGGCGATCCGGCGGACCATCTCCAGCCGCTGCGCGACGGCCGTCACGTCCCGGACCGTCACCAGGTCCTCGATCTCCAGCGCGGAGAGCGTTCCGGCGACCTCGTCGAGGCGCAGCTTGTACCGCTCCAGCGTGGCGAGGGCCTGGTTGGCGCGGGACAGGATCGCGGAGGACTCCTCCAGCACCCGCCGCTCGCCGTCGACGTACAGGGCGATCAGGCGCATCGACTGGGAGACCGAGACGACCGGGAAACCGCACGACTTGGAGACGCGGTCGGCCGTGCGGTGACGGGTTCCGGTCTCCTCGGTGGGGATCGAGGCGTCCGGGACGAGCTGGACGCCCGCCCGCAGGATCTTGGTGATGTCCTTGTCGAGGATGAGCGCGCCGTCGAGCTTGCACAGCTCGCGCAGACGGGTCGCGGCGAACTCGACGTTCATCACGAAACCGCCGGTGCACATCGACTCGACGGTCTTGTCCATGCCGAGGACGATCAGCCCGCCGGTGTTCCCCCGCAGGATGCGCTCCAGCCCGTCACGCAGGGCCGTTCCGGGCGCGACCGCGCTCAGCGAAGCGCGCATCAGCGCTTCGTTACCGGTGCCTTGGCCGGACTTTCCGGGCGATGATGCCCGGTCGTTGGCTGCCACTGCACTCCTCCGGTCACAGGTTTGCGGTGCCCTTGCGTCCCTCGTGCCGCGCGTGCGAGCGGGCGAGACCAGGGCAAAGTCTACCGGCGCGCGCCGTCCTCCTGTGGTGCCTCCGAACGAGACCGGCGCGGCAGCACCCTGAGAGCATCACCCATGTCGGCGACTTCTGTGACCTTCATACCGGCCGGGACCTTGCCCGGATCGCCCGGGACCAGCGCGTGCGTGAACCCGAGGCGGTGCGCCTCGGCCAGCCGGCGCTGCACGCCGGTGACCCTCCGCACCTCTCCGGCGAGACCCACCTCACCGATGGCGACCAGGTTCTTCGGGAGAGGGGTGTCGCTCGCCGCGCTCGCCAGCGCCAGCGCGATCGCCAGGTCCGCGGCGGGCTCGGTGAGCTTCACCCCGCCCACCGTCGCGCTGTAGATGTCCCGCTTGCCCAGCGCGCTGATCCGGCCCCGCTGCTCCAGCACCGCCAGCATCATCGAGACCCGCGAGGTCTCCAGGCCCGAGGTGGTGCGGCGGGGCGACGGGATCTGCGAGTCGACCGTGAGCGCCTGCACCTCGGCGACCAGCGGCCGCTTGCCCTCCAGGGTGACGGTCAGGCAGGTGCCGGGCACCGGCTCGTCGCGCCGCGTCAGGAAGAGGCCCGACGGATCGGCGAGACCGGTGATCCCCTCGTCGTGCAGCTCGAAGCAGCCGACCTCGTCGGTCGCGCCGTAACGGTTCTTGACGCCCCGGACCAGCCGCAGCCGCGCGTGCCGGTCGCCCTCGAACGAGAGCACCACGTCGACCAGGTGCTCCAGCAGCCGGGGCCCGGCGATGGCGCCGTCCTTGGTGACGTGGCCCACCAGCAGGGTCGCCATGCCCCGGTCCTTGGACGCGCGGATGAGCGCCCCGGCGACCTCGCGGACCTGCGCCATGCCGCCCGGCGCCCCGTCGATCTCCGGCGACGCGACCGTCTGCACCGAGTCCAGCACCAGCAGGGAGGGCTTCACCGCGTCGAGGTGGCCGAGCACGGCCGAGAGGTCGGTCTCCGCCGCGAGGTAGAGGTGGTCGTTGATCGCCCTGATCCGGTCGGCGCGCATCCGGACCTGGCTCGCGGACTCCTCCGCCGTGACGTAGAGGGTGCGGTGCTCCTCGCTCGCGGCCTTCGCGGCCACGTCGAGCAGCAGGGTCGACTTGCCGACCCCCGGCTCCCCGGCCAGCAGCACCACGGCACCCGGGACGATCCCGCCGCCCAGCACCCGGTCCAGCTCGCCGACACCGGTCGAGCGGGCCGTCGCCTGCCGGCTGTCCACCTGGCCGATGGGCAGCGCGGCGGTGGAGACCCGGCCGGCCGCGGTGGTGCGCACGGCGGGCGCGCCGCCGAACTCCTCGACGGTGCCCCAGGCCTGGCACTCCGGGCAGCGGCCGAGCCACTTGGCGGTCGTCCACCCGCACTCCGTGCAGCGGTAGGACGGACGGTCCTTCGTGGACTTCGTACGGGCAACCATGCGGTCACCTTATGGCCCGGCTACGACAATGGGGTTTCCGGAGGGCCGCGGGCGACCGCGGACCATTGTGGGAGGGGACCGCATGACCAGCACCAGTACACCGTTCGACGAGGCCGAGCGCCTGAAGTGGGCGGGCCTGGCCGACGCCTACGCCGCGTCCTTCGCCCGGCTCTGCGCCCGCACCGTGCCCGACCTGCTGGACGCGGCGGGCGTGAGCGGGGGCGCCCGCGTGCTGGACGTGGGGACCGGTACCGGGGCGGTCGCCGTCGCGGCGTGCGCGCGGGGCGCGGTCGTCACCGCCGTGGACGCGGAACCGGACATGGTGAAGAGCGCCACCGAGGCGGCCCCGGCGGCCGACGTGCGCGTCGCGCTCCTGCCCGAGCTGCCCTTCGAGGACGGCGAGTTCGACGCGGTGGCCGCCAACTTCGTCCTCAACCACGTCGGGCGCCCCCGCAAGGCGCTCGCCGAACTGCGCCGGGTGACCCGCCCCGGCGGCCGGATAGCCGTCACCATCTGGGGGGCCGAGGCCGGGGCCGGCCAGCGGCTGCTGGGCCGGGCGGTCGCCGCCGCCGGCGCCCTCCGCCCGCCGGAGGTGCCCCCGCTCGCCCCGGAGGAGGCGTTCGAGCAGACCCCCGACGGGCTCGCCGCCCTGCTGGCGGGGGCCGGGCTGACGGATGTCTCCTGTACATCGCTCGCCTGGGACCACCGGGCCACCGTCGAGGAGTGGTGGAGCGCGGCCGCGGCCGGAGTGGCGACGATCGGCCGCATCGTCACCGCCCAGACGCCCGCCACGGTGGCGGAGATCAAGCGCCACTACGAGACGCTCAGCGCGGAGTTCGCCCTCCCGGGCGGCGAGGACGAGAAGCTGCTGGTGCTGCCGCACCGCGCGCTGCTGGCGTCCGGCCGGGTGGCGTAGGCGCCCGGCAGCTCGAAGGCACGTACTGGGCCGTGTCGGACACGGCCTGGCTGTGCGTACGTCTCGTGGGCTCCGGGTGGGAGCCCACGAGGGGCGCACAGGAGCGCGGGAGCCGCGTGAGGCGGCATGAGTGCTCCGGGAGCGCTGAGGGCGCACAACGGCGCACGCGCCGGAATCGGGGGTTCCTGTCCCGTTTCGAGCGATACGTTCACCCATAGGGGTTAAAAGTCCGGAAGGGGCACCGAGGGTGTGCCCTCCTCTGCTTACGGTCGCAAGGTGACGAGCAGCAGGCTGGAGCCCCCCGCGCACACCACCGGCGCACCCCGATCGCACCGTCGCGCCCCCCACCTCCCGACGCAGCGCCCGCCCGCACGTTACGAGCCGTACCTCGACGGACTCTTCACCTACTGCCTCTCCGTCCTCTGCGACCACGAAGCCGCCACCGAGGCGCTCGGAGCCGTACTCGCCGTCGCGGAACGCCAGGACGGCCGGTGCCCCACGGGCCAGGAGGAACGTAAATCCTGGCTGTACGCGCTGGCCAGGTGGATGTGCCTGCGCGCGCTCGCCGAGCAGAAGCGCGGCCGCCAGGCCCACCGGAGGACGCCCAGGGACTCGGGCCGGGGGGCGCGCGAGGAGCGCGGTGCCGTCCTCGCGAACGCCCTCGCCCTGGCCGCCCCGGCCGAAGCCCCGGCCGGGACTCAGGACGAAGCCCCGGCTTCCGGCACGGTCGCCGGCACCGCCGGGGTGCCCGCCGGGGCCTCTGCCGGGACGCCCGCCGAGGCCCCCGCGGAGGCTCCCCGGGCCACCCCCGAGGAGGCGGTCGTGCCGCCCGTGGAGGAGACCCCCGCCTCGGAGGCCCGCCGCCGCGAACTCGCCCGGCTCGCCTGGCCGGAGGCGGCCGGCACCACGCCCGAGCAGCGGGAGGCGCTCGAACTCTCCGTACGCCACGGGCTCACCCCCCGCGCCGTCGCCTCCGTACTCGGACTCGACCCGGCCACCGCGCGCGAGCTCCTCGCGGCGGCGGCCTGCGAGGTCGAGCGGACGCGGGCCGCGCTCGCCGTCGCGGAGGACGGCACCTGTACCGCCGCCCGCCGCCTCACCGGCAACCGCCAGTCGCTGCTCTCCGCCCCGCTGCGCCGCGAACTCGTCCGCCACGTCGACGACTGCCCGGGCTGCCGCCGCGCCGCCGAACGCGCCGGAGCCACCGGCCCCTGGCCGGGCGTGGCCGTCGCTCCCGCCGCGGGGCTGGCCGTCGTGGAGGCGCCGCGCCCGTCCGTGCGCGTGGCCATGGTGCACGCCCAGCGCTCGCGCGCCGGTTCCCCGCGCTTCGACCGGACCGGCTATCCGCTCGACCCGAAGGACCACGCGGCCCGTCGCGACCGGCTGCGCGCCCGGGTCATGACGACGACGGTGGTCGCTACGGTCGTCGCCGCCCCCGTCATCGCCCTGTGGGCGGCGGCCTACCGGGGAGCGCCGTGGGCCGGCGACGCCCATGGGGGCGCCTCGGCCGCCGCCACCGAGATGGACGCGGTCGGCGACTCGGCCGGGACCTTCGCGGACGGCCAGGACGGATACGGCCGCCCCGAGGGGACCTCCCGAGGCGGGGGAGGTGGCGGAGGCGGCGGTGACGGGCACGCGGAGGACGTCCGCGCCGGTGTCCGCGGCGGCTCGCCGGACGGGTCCCGCGCCCCGGACGTCACCGCCGAGGTGATCAGCGCCGAGGCCACCGGCGGCGCCCCCCACCGGGCCGGGGCGCTGACCGTCGCCGCGCGGACCTCCGGCGGTGTCACCAGCCTCCGGCTGACGGCCTCCGGGGGCGCCCCGGTCGTCTGGGCGGCCCGTACCGATGCCCGCTGGCTGCGGCTCAGCCACACCTCGGGCACGCTCGCGGCGGGGCGGAGCGTCACCGTGCACGTCCTGGTCGACCGTCCGCGGGAGCCGCGCCACCCCTGGCGGGCCCGGGTCGTCCTGGCGCCGGGGTCCCAGCACGTACGGATCGAGGGCCGCGGCCGGGCCCCCGCGTTCACCGGCTTCCCGGCGGGCGGGCCGCTCCACCACGCGGCGCCCACCGCCCCGCCCGGCCCCTCGGGACCGGCCGCACCGGCGGCTCCCACGGCACCCACGCCCGTCCTCGCGGCCTCGTCCGGGGACACCTCGTCCGGGGACGCCCGGTCCGGCGAGACGCCGGGCCCGACGGACTCCGCCGGGCCGCCGCCGGGCACCTCGCCGGACCCGGCCGGTACGAGCGGTGCGGCGGACCCGCCCGGTCCGTCCTCGGGCCCGACCTCAGGCCCGACCTCGGGCCCGGCCGAACCGTCCCCGCCCGCCCGGTCGCCGAGCGGGGCACCCGCTCGGTCGCCGGAGCCATCCGCCCAGCCCACCGGTACCGGCGAACCGGCCCCGGCGGGCTGAGCAACAGGCGGGCCGAGCAACCGGCGGGCCGAGCAACAGGCGGACCAGGACGCGGACGCGGTACCGGCCCGGCCTCAGGCCGGGGTCACCGGATCCGCCGGGTGCGGGGCCATCGGTAGCAGCGAGGCGAGCCGCTGCTCGCAGAGCTCGACCAGCTGCGCGTACGCCTCCTTGCCCATCAGCTCCGTGAGCTCGGGGCGGTACGTCACGTACACCGGGTCACCGGCGCCGTGCGCGGAGGTGGCCGAGGTGCACCACCAGTGCAGGTCGTGGCCGCCCGGGCCCCAGCCCCGGCGGTCGTACTCGCCGATGGAGATCTGGAGCACCCGGGTGTCGTCGGGCCGGTCGATCCAGTCGTACGTACGCCGGACCGGGAGCTGCCAGCAGACGTCCGGCTTGGTCTCCAGCGGCTCCTTGCCCTCCTTCAGCGCCAGGATGTGCAGCGAGCAGCCCGCGCCACCGGCGAAGCCGGGACGGTTCTGGAAGATGCAGGAGCCCTTCCAGCGGCGCGTCTGGCGCTCACCGTCGTCGTCGATGCCGACCCAGCCCGTCTCTGTACCGACGTCGTGGAACTGCCACATCTCCGGGGTCAGCCGCTCGACGTGTCCGGCCACCCGCTGCTCGTCGTCCTCGTCCGAGAAGTGCGCGCCCAGCGTGCAGCAGCCGTCGTCCGCCCGGCCCGCCTGGATGCCCTGGCAGCCGCTGCCGAAGATGCAGGTCCACCGGGAGGTCAGCCACGTCAGGTCGCAGCGGAACACCTGCTCGTCGTCGGCCGGGTCCGGGAACTCCACCCACGCCCGGGGAAAATCGATCCCCTTCTCGTCGGACCGGTCGGGTCCGTTCTGTTCCGTCCGCTGACTCTCCTGATCCTGATCCTGCTTCGTTCTGGGCTTCTTCGTCGCTTTGCCCGGCTTCGTCTTGTTCGTCTTTGGCACGCGCCAAGCGTAAGTCCCTTTCGGCGTAGCGTTCCGGGTATGAGACTCGGAGTCCTCGACGTGGGGTCGAACACGGTTCATCTGCTGGCGATGGACGCCCACCCCGGCGCCCGGCCGCTGCCCGCGCACTCGCACAAGACGGAGCTCCGCCTCGCCCAGCTCCTCGACGCGGACGGGGCGATCGGCCCCGAGGGGGTCGACCGGCTGGTCGCCACGGTGGCCGAGGCGGTCCAGGCCGCCGAGGACAAGGGGTGCGAGGAGGTGCTGGCGTTCGCCACCTCGGCGGTACGGGACGCCACCAACGCCGACGAGGTGCTGGGCCGGGTCCGCGCCGAGACCGGGGTCGACCTCGCGGTCCTCAGCGGCGAGGAGGAGGCGCGGCTGACCTTCCTGGCCGCCCGCCGCTGGTTCGGCTGGTCGGCGGGGAAGCTGCTGCTGCTCGACATCGGCGGCGGTTCGCTGGAGATCGCCCTCGGACTGGACGAGGAACCCGCGGCGGCCGTGTCGCTGCCGCTCGGCGCCGGCCGCCTCACCGCCGGCTGGCTGCCCGGCGATCCCGCCCGCCCGGCCGACCCGGCCCGGCTGCGCGAGCTGCGCCGGTACGTACGCGCCGGAATCGCCCGTACGGTCGGGGAGTTCAGCCGCCACGGCGGGCCCGACCGGGTGGTCGCCACCTCGAAGACCTTCAAGCAGCTCGCCCGGATAGCCGGGGCGGCCCGCTCCACGGAGGGGCTGTACACCCGGCGGACCCTCTCCGCGGCCGCCCTGGGGGAGTGGGTGCCCAAGCTGGCGACGATGACCGCCGAGGAACGCGGCCACCTCCCCGGCGTCTCCCCGGACCGGGCCGGCCAGCTGCTCGCCGGGGCGCTCGTCGCCGAGGGCGCGATGGACCTCTTCGGGATCACCGAGCTGGAGATCTGCCCCTGGGCGCTCCGCGAGGGCGTCATCCTGCGCCGCCTCGACCACCTCCCGGCGGAACGCCGCGCGCTGAGCTGACGCCGACGGCCTGCGGGCGGGGGCCATGAGCGGGGGCCGTCCACGAGCGGGCCGCCTACGAGCGGCGCCTGCGGGCGGGGCCGTTCACGGCCGTTCACGGCCGCTCGCGCCCGGTCATGGCCCTTCTCACTTTCGCTCCCGCCCTCTCGGCGGCGCGCGTTCGGGCCCGTACGCTGTCCAGGTGGCAGATCCAGCGGTGCGCATCCCCGATGCGAAGGTCGCCCTGTCGACGGCCTCGGTCTATCCGGAGTCGACGGCGACGGCCTTCGAGATCGCCGCGCGCCTGGGGTACGACGGTGTCGAGGTCATGGTGTGGACCGATCCGGTCAGCCAGGACATCGAGGCGCTGCGGCGCCTCTCCGACTACCACCAGGTCCCGATCCTCGCCGTGCACGCGCCCTGTCTGCTGATCACGCAGCGGGTCTGGTCCACCGACCCGTGGGTCAAGCTCCAGCGGGCGAAGTCCGCCGCCGAGCGGCTCGGCGCCTCCGCCGTCGTGGTCCACCCGCCGTTCCGGTGGCAGCGCCACTACGCCCGCGACTTCGTCGACGGGATCTGGCGCATGGCGAACGAGACCGACGTCCGGTTCGCCGTCGAGAACATGTACCCGTGGCGCTACCGGGACCGCGAGATGCTCGCGTACGCCCCGGACTGGGACGTCACCCACGACGACTACCGGCACTTCACCGTCGACCTCTCGCACACCTCGACGGCCCGTACGGACGGCCTCGCCATGGTGGACCGGATGGGCGACCGGCTCGCCCACGTCCACCTCGCCGACGGCAAGGGCTCCGGCAAGGACGAGCACCTGGTGCCCGGCCGGGGCGACCAGCCCTGCGCGGAGCTGCTGGAGCGGCTGGCGCGCACCGGCTTCGACGGGCACGTGGTCCTGGAGGTCAACACCCGCCGGGCCATGTCCTCCGCCGAACGCGAGGCGGACCTCGCCGAGGCGCTCGCCTTCACCCGGCTCCACCTCGCCGCGGCCAAGCGGACGCCCCGGCCGTGACCCCCCGCTCCACGCCGGACGGTGCCACGCCGGACCGCTCCACGCCGGACCGTGCCGCCCCGGACGGTGCCGCCTCGGAGAAGCCCGCCGCCCCTGAGCGGCCCGCCGCCCCGCGCCGCAGGGGCCGCCCCTCGCGTGCCGCCGCCCAGGACGGCCCGGACGCCCGGACCCGCATCCTGGAGTCGGCCCGTACGGAGTTCGCCGAGCGCGGCTACGACAAGGCGTCGATGCGCTCCATCGCCCGGGCCGCCGGGGTCGACGCGGCGCTGGTCCACCACTACTTCGGGACGAAGGACGAGGTGTTCGCGGCAGCCGTGGAGCTCTCCTTCGTACCCGCCCTCGTCGTCCCGCAGATCCTGGGCGGCCCGCTGGACGGGGTGGGGGAGCGGATGGCCCGCTACTTCGTCTCGGTGTGGGAGAACCCCGTCAGCCGGGCGCCGCTGCTGGCGATCGTCCGGTCCGCGCTCACCCACGAGGCGGCGGCGAAGGTGCTGCGGACCTTCGTGCTGCGGCGGCTGCTGGAGCGGATCGCGGCGGAGCTGGACGTACCCGACCCGACGTTCCGCGCCGAACTGGCCGCCTCGCACCTGGTCGGCATCGCGATCCTGCGGTACGTCGTACGGACCGAGCCGCTCGCGTCGGCGGACCCGGAGCGGATCGTCGCGATGGTCGCGCCCACCATCCAGCGCTATCTGACCGAGGACGGCCCGCACGCCCAGCCGGACCCGGCGGACCCGGCGGCGGGAGCCCCCGGCGGGACGGATCCCGGCGGGTCCGCACCCGCCGCGCCTGCCGCACCGACCGCTCCGTGAGCAGAGCGTCCCGTTATCCGGACAGGCTGTCCAGATCCTGGAGACGGGGCGTAGGCTCGGAACAGTCTTTTCCGTCGAAGTAGACAGTCTTTTCTTTATCTGTCGAAGGAGCGAGCGACGATGCCGCAGCTGAGGTCCCGCACTGTCACCCACGGTCGCAACATGGCGGGCGCGCGCGCCCTTATGCGGGCGTCGGGCGTAGCGAGCGAGGACATCGGCAAGCCGATCATCGCCGTCGCGAACTCCTTCACCGAGTTCGTCCCCGGCCACACCCACCTGTCGCCGGTCGGCCGGATCGTCTCCGAGGCGATCCACGCCGCGGGCGCGGTGGCGCGCGAGTTCAACACGATCGCGGTGGACGACGGCATCGCGATGGGCCATGGCGGCATGCTCTACAGCCTGCCCTCGCGCGACCTGATCGCCGACTCGGTCGAGTACATGGTCGAGGCGCACTGCGCGGACGCGCTGATCTGCATCTCCAACTGCGACAAGATCACCCCCGGCATGCTGATGGCGGCCCTCCGCCTCAACATCCCGACGATCTTCGTCTCCGGTGGCCCCATGGAGTCCGGCCGGGCCACCCTCGTCGACGGCACCGTCCGCACCCTCGACCTCGTCGACGCCATGTCCGACGCGGTCAACGACAAGATCTCCGACGCGGACATGCTCCGTATCGAGGAGAACGCCTGTCCCACCTGCGGCTCCTGTTCCGGCATGTTCACGGCCAACTCCATGAACTGCCTCGCCGAGGCCATCGGCCTCGCCCTCCCCGGCAACGGCTCGACGCTCGCCACCCACACCGCCCGCCGCGCCCTCTACGAGAACGCCGGCCGCACGATCGTCGAGATCACCAAGCGCCACTACGAGCAGGACGACGAGACCGTCCTGCCCCGCGCCATCGCGAGCCGCGCCGCGTTCGAGAACGCCATGGCCCTCGACATCGCCATGGGCGGCTCGACCAACACGATCCTGCACCTCCTCGCCGCCGCCCAGGAGGCCGAGCTCGACTTCGGTCTGCCGGAGATGGACGAGATCTCGCGCCGCGTCCCCTGCCTCGCCAAGGTCGCGCCGAACGTCGCCAGGAACCGTACGTACTACATGGAGGACGTCCACCGCGCCGGTGGCATCCCCGCCATCCTCGGCGAGCTGCACCGCGGCGGACTCCTCAACGAGGACGTCCACTCCGTGCACTCCGCCTCCCTCGCCGACTGGCTGAAGAACTGGGACGTGCGCGGCGGTTCGCCCGCCCCCGAGGCCGTCGAGCTGTGGCACGCGGCCCCCGGCTGCGTCCGCTCCGCCACCGCCTTCTCGCAGTCCGAGCGCTGGGACACCCTCGACACGGACGCCGCCGAGGGCTGCATCCGCTCCGTCGAGCACGCCTACTCCAAGGACGGCGGCCTCGCGGTCCTCAAGGGCAACCTCGCCGTGGACGGCTGCGTCGTGAAGACCGCCGGAGTCGACGAGTCGATCTGGACCTTCGAGGGCCCGGCCGTCGTCTGCGAGTCGCAGGAGGCGGCCGTCGAGAAGATCCTGCTGAAGCAGGTCAAGGAGGGCGACGTGGTCGTCATCCGCTACGAGGGCCCCAAGGGCGGCCCCGGCATGCAGGAGATGCTCTACCCGACCTCGTACCTGAAGGGCCGCGGCCTCGGCAAGGCGTGCGCGCTGATCACCGACGGCCGGTTCTCCGGCGGTACGTCGGGCCTGTCGATCGGCCACGCCTCCCCCGAGGCGGCCTCCGGAGGCACGATCGCTCTGGTCGAGGACGGCGACCGCATCCGCATCGACATCCCGAACCGCTCCATCGAGCTGCTCGTCCCGGACGCCGAGCTGGCGGCCCGCCGCGAGGCGCTGAACGGCGTGTACGCGCCGAAGAACCGCGAGCGCAAGGTCTCGGCCGCGCTGCGCGCGTACGCCGCGATGGCGACCAGCGCGGACCGGGGCGCGGTGCGCGACGTCTCCAAGCTCGGCTGACCGCTCGTACGACGCGACGAACCGCCCGGCCGCCCCGCGAGGGGGGCCGGGCGGTTCGTCGTTCCGGGGTCCCGCAGGACCCGCCGGGCGGCCGGACCCGGGGCCCGCGCCTCA
This sequence comes from Streptomyces sp. NPDC001493, assembly GCF_053597235.1. Taxonomy (NCBI): domain Bacteria; kingdom Bacillati; phylum Actinomycetota; class Actinomycetes; order Kitasatosporales; family Streptomycetaceae; genus Streptomyces; species Streptomyces sp. NPDC001493. Next base: position 7,540 of record NZ_JBSFHV010000030.1, on the reverse strand, counting down.
CCAGGAGCCCGGATCGTTCCCGTCCACCGCGAAGACGGAGCCGTCCGGCGCGGTGCCGACGACGTGCCCGCCGACCGGTACGGGCTCGGCCGGCCAGGAGGTCGTCGAGAGCTCCCCCGACCCCAGCCGGGGGGCCGTCTGCCCGAGCAGGGTGCCCCGCCGGGTGTCCACGGCGAGGAGCCGTCCGTCCGCCGCCGTGAAGTACAGGCGGTCGTCCGCTGCCGTCACCGGGAGCGACGACAGACCCACCCCGGTCTCCAGCCGCCACCGTTCGGCGCTGCCGCCGTCCGCCGCGGCGCGGGTCCGCAGAGCCACGACGGCGCCGCCGGGCGCCAGCAGATAGGCGGTGTCACCGCCGACGACGATGTTCGGTCCCGTCATCCGGAACGGCAGCGGAATCCGTTGCGCCGTCCGCCCTCCGGGGTCGTACCGCACCAGAGCGTCCGTCGCCGAGTCCTCTCCCGTCGCCTTCAGGATCAGCGCTCCTTCCGACACGCCGACAGGCGTCAGCATGCCGTCCAGCCGCCGCTGCCACCGGAGGCCCCCCGTCGTCGGGTCGATCGCCGTGACGAGGGTGGTGGCCCGGTCCGGCGCGTTCTCGTAGAGATAGGCGACCCCGGTCGAAGGGTCGTGGAAGCCGAAGGCCGGAAGTGTGTGCCCCGCGAGTCGTTCGCTCCAGCGCACCGCCCCCGTCCCGGAGTCGAGCCCCTCGGCGGCGCCCCCGCCGCCGAGGCGGAGCAGCGTGTTACCGGTGCTCCGGAGGGTGCCGGTGGCCGGGGGCGTGTCCGTCGACCAGATCGGCGCACCGTCCTCGGAGCCGTAGGCCCGGAGAGCCCCGCCCGGCTCGTCGACCAGGACGGCACGACCGCCCGGGGCGAGCGCCTCCCCCTTGTACGAGGAGTCCTGGTGCGACCAGAGGGTGTGCCCGTCCGCGGGGTCGAGGCGGGCGATGCCGTAGCCGGGCGCTGAGCAGTAGAGCGCGGCCTCGCGCGCGCCCCCGCCGCCGGACGGGGACGTGCTGCCCCCGCCGCCGGACGCGGCCGCCGTGAAGCAGTACGGGATCGAGCCCGCCGCCCCCGGCAGGACGGTCCGCCACGGGACGAAGGCGGCCACCGTGCCCGGCGCCGCGCCGTCCGGCTCCGCCGCCCGGCCCGGTGGCGTACCCGCGCCCACCTCCGCGTACACCGCGCCTCCCGTGGCGAGCGTCAGCAGCGCCGCCGCGCCGGCCACCCACCGCGCGCGGCGCGTCGGCCGTCGCCCGGCCACCGGGGCACGGTCCGGTGGGGCGGGCACGCTCCGTACGTGGGTCGTCCCGACGGAGGGAGGCGGCCCTGCCGGGGCGACGTCCTGCGGGGCCCCGGCACCCGGAGCCCCGGCGCCTGGGGCACCGCCCCGCTCCCGCGCGTGCGTGGGTGCCGCCGTGTCCTCCGGAAGCCGCTCCGGGTTCCCTCCGGCCCGGGACTCCCCGGGCGCCGGGCGCCGCTGGGCCGGCACGAAGGCCGCCGCGTCGTACGAGGGCGGCAGCAGCGCCGCCATGATTTCGTCGGGGGTCGGCCGCTGTGCCGGGTCCTTCGCCAGGCACTGCGCCACGAGCGCGGTGAGGTCGGCGGGCACCCCGGTCAGATCGGCCTCGTCGTGCACCACCTGATACGCCACCAGGTACGGGCTGTCCGAGTCGAACGGCCCCCGCCCGGTAGCCGCGTGGACCAGCACCGCGCCCAGCGCGAACACGTCGGCGGCCGGTCCGACCTCACGCGGACGCTGGAACTGCTCGGGCGCCATGTAGGGCGGCGAGCCGATCAGCTTCCCCGTCTCCGTACGCAGCTCGCTGTCGTACGGACGGGAGATCCCGAAGTCGATGACCTTCGGCCCGGAGTCCGGCAGCAGCACGTTGCTCGGCTTCAGATCGCGGTGGATGACGCCCGCCCGGTGGATGTCCCGCAATGCCTCGGCGAGTCCGGCGGTGAGGCGTCGCAGCTGCGCCGGGCTCATCGGACCATTCCGCTTCACCTGGGCGGAGAGCGTCGGGCCGGGCACGTACAGCGTCGCCATCCAGGGCAGCGCGGCGGCCGGATCGGCGTCGACGACCGGCGCCGTGAAGGCTCCGCTGACCCGCCGGGCGGCCGTGACCTCCTGCCGGAAACGCGCCCGGAACTCGGGGTCCGCCGCGTAACTCCGATGCACGATCTTGATCGCCAGCGGGAGCCCCGAGGCGGACGTGGCGAGGTGCACCACCCCCATGCCGCCTTCGCCGAGGCGCCCCTCCAGGCGGTACCGGCCGGCGTACTCGGGATGTTCCGCTTCCGGACCCGACCCGGCTTCCCGCAGCGGCGCCATCACCCACCCCCGTGTGTTCGACCGCAAGCGCGACGCACGGAGCCTATTCGATGCTTCGTCCGTACCGCGCAAGGGTTGTTAGCCTGCGCGTCACCTGTACCGATCCGACCCGGGGGAGGGCCGTATGGCCGTCGAAGAGAACACCGCCGAAGTAACCGCCCCATCGAACGAAGCCGGCTCCGGGAGCGCGGTGGACACGCTCCAGGAGCAGGTACCGGTCGTACCGGAGACGGCGAAGACCCTGGCCGTCGAGCCGGCGGCCGGCACCGCGACGCTCGCCTCGTACGAGGTCGCCCGCTACCCGATCGCCCCGGGCTACCGCGTCAACGTCCGCACCGGCCCGGGCACCGAATACCCCATCGTCCGGCTGATGCCGTACGGGATGACCGTGCCGATCTTCTGCCAGAAGACGGGCGAGCGGGTCACCGGCCCCTATGGCTCCTCGAATCTCTGGGACTGCATCGCGAACGGCGAGTTCGTCTCCGACGCGTACGTGCACACCGGCAGCGACGGCTGGGTCGCCAGCCGCTGCGCCTGAGCCGATCCGGCCGGGCCGGCCGGCGGGGGCGGTCGGCGGGGGCGTGGGGGCACCCCGCCGGCCGGCCCGCGCGGAATAATCGACGGCGTGAGCGAGAACAGCGTGACCACCGGAACCACCGGAACCGACGGAACAACCGGCGCGAGCCCGCACCGCGGAACGGCCCCCGGCCCGCAGCCGGAGACGCTCCGCTTCTTCGGCACCACCTGGGTCGACCACGACGGCGGATACGCGCTGCGACGGGTCGGCGTCTCGGCCGGATCACTGGCCGCGGCCGTCGCCTCCTGCGTGGTCCTGCGCTTCGCCTTCAGCGGCCTGGAGGTCGCCGCGATCGGCAGCTTCCTGAACATCCTGGTCGTGCTGATGTTCGCCGTGTGCAGCGCCATCGCCTTCCGCAAGACCTGGGACGGCTTCCGCGCCCGCCCGGCGGACCCGGGCCGCGAGGACAACCTGCGGGGCCTCAAGACGATCGGCTTCGTCGGCTCCCTGCTCGCGTACTTCGTCCGCTCGCTCCGCGAAGCGCCCGGCGAGACGCTGCTGCGCACCGAGTACGAGGCCGCCCTCGCCCGCTACACCAAGCGCCGCACGACCCGTACCGGCAACCCGGCGGCCCGCAAGGCCGGGAACGCCGGGAAGCCCCGCACTGGCAAGTAAAGCGTGTTGCGGAAGTCCCGCCTGTCCGGCGGGCGGACGGCGCTACTTTCGCAACACGCTTCAGGGGCCGTCCCGCACCCATTCGACCTCCCGAAGGACGTGTCGCATGCCGCCCACACCACCCGCCACACCGTCCCCCGCCCCCGCGTCGGTCCGCGCGCTCTCGTTCAGCGGTGCCGCCGCCCTGTACGCCGCGGCCCGGCCCGGCTACCCGCCGGAGGTGTTCGCGGTCCTGGAGGAGGTGACCGGACGCGCCCTCTCCACGCTGGGCGCGGTCGACGTGGGCGCGGGCACCGGTATCGCCACCCGTGAGCTCGTCCGGCGCGGCGCCCGCGTCACCGCCGTCGAACCGGGCGCCGGAATGGCAGCCGAACTGCGCCGGTCCCTGCCCGAGGTGCCGGTGGTACGCGGCGACGGCAACCGGCTCCCGTTCGCCGACGGCTCCGCCGACCTCGTCACGTACGCCCAGTCCTGGCACTGGACCGACCAGGCCCGTTCCTGGCCGGAAGCCGTCCGCGTCCTGCGCCCCGGCGGGGTCCTCGCCCTCTGGTGGAACGTCGCCGACCACCGGGCCCCCTGGGTCGCCGAACAGGACGCGCGCATCCGCCGCCACCTGGGCGCGGACCACGGCGTGCACGCCACCCCCGCCCCCGGCACCCCCTCCCGCGCCGTGGGCCTGCCCGAGGAGGGGCCCGTGGGCCGGCTGCTGCCCTGGTCCCGCCGGGTGAGCGTCCGTACCCACCTGGACAACCTCGCCAGCCACTCCGCGTTCCTGGTGCGGGGCGAGGAGCACGCCGAGGCCGACCGCCGCTTCTTCGCCGAGGAGGGCGCCCGCCTGCTGGAGCTCTTCCCCGACGGCACGGTCGAGGAGCGGTACGTCGTCGACCTCACGACCGTCACGGTCTGAGGACCCGGCCCACCGCGCGGCAGGCGGAAGACAGACGGACGGCAGGCCGTCCGCACCCGGCCCGGAGCCCCGGAATTCCCAGGGACTCCGGGCTTTCCCATGCCTTGACGGGGAGACCGCCGCGGAGCATATTCATCGCATGATGAATAATCAGCGCACCGGCGGTCCCGACCCCGCGCCACCACCCCCCGGGTCCCCGGCGCCCGCGGCCGTCCGCGCCGAGGGCCTCACCGTCGTACGCGGCGACCGCACCGTGCTGCGCGGCCTCGGCTTCACCGTCGAACCCGGCAGGATCACCGGCCTCCTCGGCCCCTCCGGCTGCGGCAAGAGCACCCTGATGCGCGCGATCGTCGGCACCCAGGCCCAGGTCACCGGCGCGCTCGACGTCCTCGGCACCCCCGCCGGACACCCCGGCCTCCGCTCGCGCGTCGGGTACGTCACCCAGGCCCCGTCCGTCTACTCCGACCTCACGGTCCGCCAGAACCTGGAGTACTTCGCGGCCGTGCTCCTCCCCGGCCGGGCCCACCGCCCCACCCGCCGCGCCGCCGTCGCCCGCGCCATCGACGACGTGGACCTCACGAGCCACGCCGACGCCCTGGCCGGGCGCCTCTCCGGCGGGCAGCGCAGCCGTGTCTCCCTCGCCGTCGCCCTGCTCGGGGAGCCCGAACTCCTCGTCCTGGACGAACCGACCGTCGGCCTCGACCCCGTCCTCCGCCGCGACCTGTGGGACCTCTTCCACGCCCTCGCCGCCGACCGGGGCACCACGATCCTGGTCTCCTCCCACGTCATGGACGAGGCCGAGCGCTGCCACCGGCTGCTCCTGATGCGCGAGGGCGCCCTCCTCGCCACGGGGACCCCGGAAGAGCTGCGTACCCGTACCGCGGGCACCACCGTGGAGGAGGCGTTCCTCCGCCTCGTCGACGAGGCGTCCGCCCAGCCCGAGGAGACCGCGCGATGAGCAGCGACACCCTTCCCGCCGCCACCCCCGCACCGGCCCGGCCCCTCACCCCGGCCCGCACCCTCGCCACCGCGGGCCGTGTCCTGCGCCAGCTCCGCCACGACCCCCGCACCATTGCCCTGCTGCTGGTGATCCCCGTCGTGATGATCGTCCTGCTGCGGTACGTCTTCGACGGCAGCCCGGGGACCTTCGACTCCATCGGCGCCTCGCTGCTCGGGATCTTCCCGCTCATCACGATGTTCCTGGTGACCTCCATCGCCACCCTGCGCGAACGCACCTCGGGGACCCTGGAACGCCTCCTCGCCCAGCCGCTCGGCAAGGGCGACCTGATCGCGGGCTACGCGCTCGCCTTCGGGGCGATCGCCGTCGTCCAGACCCTGCTGGCCACCGCGGTCTCCGTCTGGCTCCTCGGCCTGGACGTCGTCGGCTCGCCCTGGCTGCTGATGCTGGTGGCGCTGCTCGACGCCCTCCTCGGCACGGCACTCGGCCTCTTCGTCTCGGCGTTCGCGGCCTCCGAGTTCCAGGCCGTCCAGTTCATGCCGGCGGTGATCTTCCCGCAGCTCCTGCTCTGCGGCCTCTTCACCCCGCGCGACCAGATGCAGCCCGTCCTGGAGGCGATCTCGAACGTCCTGCCCATGTCGTATGCCGTGGACGGCATGAACCAGGTGCTCCACCACCCCGACGTCACCGGCGACTTCGTCCGGGACGTGGCCGTGGTCGCGGGCTGCGCCCTGCTGGTCCTCGGCCTGGGAGCGGCCACCCTGCGCCGCCGTACCGCCTGAGCCTGTCCGCCCTGCGGTCACCCGACCGGCTCCGGGCGGGCCCGGTGCGAGGATGACCGCGACGAGCACGGGACGGAGCCCGGAGCACACCGCGTGCCGAGAACCGTGAGCACAGCCCGGAGGGTGAACCGCATGACCCAGACAGTCGCAGTCCTCGGCACCGGCAAGATCGGCGAGGCGCTCCTCAGCGGAATGATCCGGGCCGGCTGGCGCCCGGCGAACCTGCTGGTCACCAGCCGCCGCGCCGAGCGCGCCGAGGAACTGCGGACCCGGTACGGAGTCGAGTCGGTCGGCAACGCGGAAGCGGCCAAGAGCGCGGACATCCTCATCCTCGCGGTGAAGCCCCAGGACATGGGCACCCTGCTGGACGAGCTCGCCCCGCACCTGACCGCCGACCGCCTCGTCATCAGCGCCGCCGCCGGCATCACCACGGCGTTCATCGAGGACAAGCTGCCGTCCGGCACCCCCGTGGTCCGGGTCATGCCGAACACCCCCGTGCTCGTGGACGAGGGGATGTCCGTCCTCTCCGCGGGCAGCCACGCGACGGGCGACCACCTCGCCACCACCGAGGAGATCTTCGGCGGCGTCGGCAAGACGCTCCGGGTCCCCGAGTCCCAGCAGGACGCCGCCACCGCCCTCTCCGGCTCGGGTCCGGCGTACTTCTACTTCCTGGTCGAGGCCATGACCGACGCCGGAATCCTCCTGGGCCTCCCGCGCGCCCAGGCGCACGACCTGATCGTGCAGGCGGCCATCGGCGCCGCGGTGATGCTCCGCGACAGCGGCGAACACCCGGTCAAGCTCCGCGAGGCCGTGACCAGCCCGGCCGGCACCACCATCAGCGCCATCCGCGAGCTGGAGAACCACGGGGTGCGCGCCGCCCTGATCGCCGCCCTCGAAGCGGCCCGCGACCGCAGCCGCGAGCTCGCCTCCGGCCAGGGCTGACCCGGTACGGACCCCGAGGGGCCCGCCGTCACGCCGCCCTCTGCGGGCCCCGCAGAGGGCGGCAGCCCCGGGGTTGACACGCCGCCCTCCGATCCGTAGTGTGCTCCGAGTTGTCCGACGTGAGCGCCGACCCCGGTCGGTCCCCGGACAGCCATTCCGCACCACCACTCAACAAGGCCCGACTTTCCGTCGTGTGCCTTTGCGTGTGCTTGTGTGAAATGAGGATTGCCCGTTCGAGAGAACAGCCCCGATTAGCGTCGGAGCCCGGTAATCCGCTAAAGTCTCACTCGTCGGAACGGCCCGCAACGGCCGGGAAGACAAGCCCCGCTGACTGGGAATCAGGCCCGAAAGGATCTGATAGAGTCGGACTCGCCGGAAAGGGAAACGCGAAAGCGAAGAACTGGAAAGCGAAACCCGCTTCG
>NZ_JBSFHV010000029.1:0-90155 GCF_053597235.1 Streptomyces sp. NPDC001493 | reverse complement strand
CGCCCGGTTACATTCCGAACCCGGAAGCTAAGCCTTTCAGCGCCGATGGTACTGCAGGGGGGACCCTGTGGGAGAGTAGGACGCCGCCGAACAATCTTTCAAGGACCCTTGGTCCCAGCGTTCACGCTGGGACCAAGGGTCCTTTTGTTTTCCCGAAGCGCGTCGTCAGGTCGGCTGCGCGAGAATGTTTGCAGTACCCAAAGACAGGAGTCGTACCCATGTCCACCAACTCTCCCGACGATCGTCCGGATCGCGAGCCGCGTCGCCGGGACGGTGGCGACAGGGCCGGCTTCCGCGGCGGTCGTGACGACCGCTCCGCCGCCCCGCGCCGTGACAATGACCGTGGCGGTTTCCGTCGCGATGACAACCGTGGTGGTTCCGGCTCCGGCGGTGATTTCCGTCGTGACGACAGCCGTGGTGGCTCCGGCACGGGCGGTGGTTTCCGTCGTGACGACAACCGTGGTGGTTCCGGTTCCGGTGGCGGTTTCCGTCGCGACGACAACCGTGGCGGCTCGGGCACTGGTGGTGGTTTCCGTCGCGACGACAGCCGTGGTGGCTCCGGCACGGGCGGTGGTTTCCGTCGTGACGACAACCGTGGTGGTTCCGGTTCCGGTGGCGGTTTCCGTCGTGACGACAACCGTGGCGGTTCGGGCTCCGGTGGCGGTTTCCGTCGTGACGACCGTGCGCCGCGTCGTGATGACGACCGTGGTGGACGTCCGGGCGGGTTCGAGCGCCGTGACGACCGCCCCTCGGGTGGCAGTTTCCGCCGTGACGACCGTGCACCGCGCCGCGACGACGACCGCGGCAGCTTCCGCCGCGACGACCGTGGTGGTTCCGGCGGTGGTTTCCGTCGCGATGACAACCGTGGTGGTTCCGGTTCCGGCGGTGGTTTCCGTCGTGACGACAACCGTGGCGGTTCGGGCTCCGGTGGCGGTTTCCGCCGCGATGACCGTGCGCCGCGTCGTGATGACGACCGTGGTGGACGTCCGGGCGGGTTCGAGCGCCGTGACGACCGCCCCTCGGGCGGCGGTTTCCGCCGTGACGACCGTGCACCGCGCCGCGACGACGACCGCGGCGGCTTCCGCCGCGACGACCGTGGTGGTTCCGGCGGTGGTTTCCGTCGCGATGACAACCGTGGTGGCTCGGGCACTGGTGGCGGCTTCCGCCGTGACGACAACCGTGGCGGTTCGGGCTCCGGCGGCGGTTTCCGCCGTGACGACCGCGCTCCCCGCCGCGACGACGACCGCGGTGGCTTCCGCGGTCAGCGCGATGACCGCGCTCCTCGTCGCGATGACGACCGCGGTGGACGTCCGGGCGGCTTCGAGCGCCGTGACGACCGCCCGCGTGGCCCGCGCCGCGACGACGACCGTCCCTCCGGCGGTGGTTTCCGTCGCGATGACAACCGTGGTGGCTCCGGCACCGGTGGCGGTTTCCGCCGTGACGACCGTGCCCCGCGCCGCGACGACGACCGCGGTGGCTTCCGTCGCGATGACAGCCGTGGTGGTTCCGGCACGGGTGGCGGTTTCCGCCGTGACGACCGTGGCCCGCGCCGCGACGACGACCGTGGCGGCTTCCGCGGCCAGCGTGACGACCGCGGTGGTTTCCGCGGCCGTGACGACCGCGGCGGCTACCAGGGCGACCGTGACCGCGAGCCCATCAAGCGGCTGCCCATCCCCGACGACGTCACGGGCTTCGAGATCGACAAGGAGGTCCGCCAGGAGCTCCTGAGCCTGCCGAAGACCCTTGCCGAGGACGTCGCGCGCAACCTCGTCATGGTCGCCCGGCTCATCGACGAGGACCCCGAGGAGGCGTACGGGTACTCCCGCGTCGCCCTCCGGCTCGCCTCGCGCGTCGCCGCCGTCCGTGAGGCGGCCGGCTTCGCCGCGTACGCCACGCAGAAGTACGGCGAGGCGCTGGCCGAGTTCCGTGCCGCCAAGCGGATGACCGGCTCCGTGGAGCTGTGGCCCGTCATGGCGGACTGCGAGCGCGGCCTCGGCCGCCCCGAGCGCGCCATGGCGATGGCGGGCGAGCCCGAGGTCCAGAAGCTGGACAAGGCCGGCCAGGTCGAGATGCGCCTGGTGGCCGCCGGTGCCCGCCGTGACATGGGGCAGATCGATGCCGCCATCGTCACCCTCCAGAGCCCCGAGCTGGCCTCCAACGCCGTTCACCCGTGGACCCCGCGCCTGCGCTACGCGTACGCCGACGCGCTCCTGGAGGCGGGCCGTGAGGACGAGGCCCGCGAGTGGTTCGCCAAGACCGTCGAATCCGACAAGGACGGCGCGACCGACGCCTCCGACCGGCTCGCCGAGCTGGACGGAGTCGAGTTCGTGGACGCCCTGGACGGCGACGAGGAGGACGTTCCCGCCACGGCTCCGGCCGAGCACCACGCGGCCCCCGCAACCCAGGACACGGACACGGCGGCGGACACGGCGGTGGACATCGCCGACGACGACATCGCGGACGACACCGAGGGTGACGACCGCGACGACGTCGACGACGAGGACGAGGACGACACCGACGAGCTGAACGCCTGGGCCGACCGTGCCGACGCGGCCGCCGAGGCGACCCCGGCGACCGAGCAGAGCACCGAGCAGGACGCCGGGCACAGCACCGAGCAGCCCGACGCCGACGGTCCGGCCAAGGCCTGAGCGGTACGCACCGCGTAGCCGGTAGCGGCAGCAGCAGAAGGTAGAAGAAGGGCGGCACTCCTCCGGGGGTGCCGCCCTTCTTCGTATCCGTATCCGTATCCGCAGCGGGTACGGGCGCGCCGCTCAGTCGTCGTCGGCGAGTCTCCGCATCACCAGGCCCGTCGCCGGCTTGGGGCCGAAGGACGTGGACTTGCGCGGCATGGTGACGCCCTGCCGGGCGAGGCCGCGGACGACCGACTCGCGTACCGGATGCATCAGGACGGCCGTCCCGCCGGACCGTTCGGCCTGCTCGACCGCGGCCACCGGGTCGTGAAGGTAAGCGATCTCCTCAGCGGTGTCCGGGAGACGCCAGACCCGGTCGAGCAGCGTCTCGTGCAGCACCGTCGCGTCCAGGGTGCGCCAGGCCTCGGGGCGGCCGGCAGGGACCGTACGGGCGAGCAGGGCGGGGTCCGGCCGGTCCACGAGGCGGTACGTACCGTCGCCCGCCAGCAGATAGGCGTTGCCCTCCTCGGACGCGGCGGCGAGCGCGCCGAGCGCCCGGGGCAGCGGGCCCGCCACCTCCCGCACCCGGAACCGGTTCCCGAGCGCGGCCAGGGCGTCGGCGGGAGCGAGCCGGCGGAGCACCCGGTGGATCGCGCGTACCTGGAGCGGGTACCGGGCCGTATCGACCAGGAAGACCAGGCCGTAGTCCCAGGGCCCGGGGGAGCGCTGCTCCCGCTGGAGCCGCAGATAGGTGGCCCACCGGTGGTGGCCGTCCGCGATGAGGGCCTGCCGGGGCAGGAGATCGGCGGCGGCCTCGGCCTGCTCCGCCGGATCGGTGACGGCCCACAGCCGGTGCCGCAGCCCGTTCTCCGTCGTGGTGGTGAGCAGCGGGTTCCGCCGGGCCGCCCGCTCGACGACCGCCGCCGCGCCGGACTCCGTACCGTCACCCGGACAGGTGAGGAGCAGCGGTTCGAGGTGGGCTCCGGTGGCGCGCATCAGAGCGGCCCGTTCCGCCACGACGTCGTCCATCACCTCCTCGTGCGGGAGGACGATCCGGTCGGCGGCGGGGGAGAGCGCCAGGGCGCCGATCAGGCCGCGCTGGAGGATGCCGTTGCCGCGCTGCTCGTAGACGTAGAGCGCGGGTTCGGGATCGGTGGCCAGCACCCCCTCGGCGAGCCACTCGTCCAGGGTCCGGGCGGCCAGCCGGTTGCGGGCGGCCGGGGAACCGTCCTGAGGCAGGATCAGCCGCACGATGTTGTGCGGGTCCGCCGACTCCAGGTGGTGCAGGCCGTCCGGACGCACCACCACGTCGTACGGAGGGGACGTCACCGCGGCGAGGCTGCCCACCCGCTCGGGGACGTAACGCACACCACGGAACGGGTACAGGCGCAGTCCCTTCCCGGCCGGTCCCGTCCCAGCAGGTCCCTCCCCGGCGTGCCCCTTCCCGGTGTGCCCCGATGTGGTCATCCCCGCATCGTAGGTGCGGTGCGCCGATGCGGGATGATCGGGGCAGAGGCATCGAACGAGGAGCGAACACAATGAGTCAGCAGGACACGTCCCGGCCGCTCGGCAGCGGTACGCCGCTGAGCGAGGCGTACGACACGGCTCTGCTCGACCTCGACGGGGTCGTGTACGCGGGCGGCCAGGCGATCGGTCACGCCGTCGAGTCACTCACCACCGCGCGGGACGGCGGGATGCACCTCGCGTACGTCACCAACAACGCGCTGCGGACACCCGCCGCGGTGGCGGCCCACCTGACCGAGCTGGGGGTGCCCGCCGAGCCGTCGGACGTGATCACCTCCGCGCAGGCGGTCGCCCGGCTGGTCGCGGACCAGCTCCCGGCCGGCGCCCGGGTCCTCGCCATCGGCGGCGAGGGGCTCCGGGTCGCCCTGGAGGAGCGCGGACTCGTCCCGGTCGATTCGGCGGACGACGACCCGGTGGCGGTGGCGCAGGGGTACGGAGGCCCGGACTTCCCCTGGTCGCGGTTTGCCGAGGCCGCGTACGCGATCAACCGGGGGCTGCCCTGGTTCGCGTCCAACACCGACCTGACCATCCCCAGCGCCCGGGGCATCGCCCCCGGCAACGGCGCGGCGGTCCAGGTCGTCCGGATCGCCACCGGCGCCGAGCCGCAGGTCGCGGGCAAGCCGCTGCCCCCGATGCACCGGGAGACCGTGCTGCGTACCGGGGCCGAGCGCCCGCTCGTCGTCGGCGACCGCCTGGACACCGACATCGAGGGCGCGTTCAACGGCGGAGTGGACTCCCTGCTGGTGCTGACCGGCGTGACCGACGCCGCCCAGCTGGTCGCGGCGGTACCGGAACACCGTCCGACGTACATCGACCGGGACCTGCGCGGGCTGCTCACCGGACAGCCCGAGGTGACGGTGGACGACGACGGTACGGCCAGCTGCGGCGGATGGACCGCGTCGCCGCGCGGGCAGGAGCTGGTCCTCGACGGCGAGGGGGACGCCCTCGACGCGATCGACGGGCTGCGGGCGCTCTGCGGCGCCGCGTGGACCGCCGCGGGCACCGGGGCGTGCGCTCTCGACGCGGGGAAGGCCGTCGCCCGCCTGGGGCTCTGACGGCGGGCCGACGGAGGAGACGGGGCCGCGGGGGCGGTGACCCGCGGCCCCGAAAGAGGTGCGGGCCTGCCCGGCCGGCCCGCCTCAGGCGTCCTGAACGCCCGTCAGAGCAGGGATCTCAGCTTGAGCAGGTCCCGGAACCCCGCCTCCAGGCGGATCCGGCCCGCCCCCCAGGCCTTGGCGAAGTTAAGGTCGCCGTCCACCAGCGCGACCAGGTCGTCGCCGGTCATCGCCAGTCTGATCTCGGCCTTCTCGCGGGGCGGGCCCTCGACGGTGTCGAGCACCCGGATCCGGCCGTCCGTGAGCCGGCCGGTGAACGTCACGTCGAGGTCCTTGATGTGACAGCTCAGCGAGCGGTCCAGGGAGGCGGCGCTGCGCACGTCTCCGTCCGCGCCCGCGAGATTGTCGGAAAGTCTGTCCAGTGCGCTGCGGCACTCTGCCATGGTCGCCATCGTGATCGACGGTACCCCAGCCCGCCGAGGTAGCGTTCCGGCATGAGCGACTTGACGACGGGGCCCGGCACGGTGCCTGCTCAGGCACCCCCGGCGGCCCCCGGGACCGCCCCCGGCGACGGGACGGCCGCCCCCGGCGAGGAGGCGGCAGGACCCGGCACCGCCCCCTCCCACGCGCCCGCCGCGCCCGCCCCCCTCGGCGTCGTCCGCACCCCCACCGGGAACGCCGCCGTCGACGCCGCGCTGGAGCGGCTGGCCGACGCCGACCACCTTGCGGCGGACGGACACACCGAGGTGTACGAGGATGTACACCGTGGGCTGCGCTCCACGCTGACCGCGCTGGACGCAGGGCCCGCACCCGCACCCCCGTACGACAACAGGAGCTGAACGTAACCGTGGCAGGAGTGGCCCGTCGCCGCCTCGACGCAGAGCTGGTACACCGCAAGCTCGCCCGCTCGCGCGAGCACGCGAGCCAGCTGATCGCCGCGGGACGCGTCTCCGTACGCGGCCTGGTCGCGACCAAACCCGCCACCCAGGTGGAGACCAGCGCCCCCGTGGTCGTCGCGAAGGACGAGAGCGATCCGGAGTACGTCTCGCGCGGCGGGCACAAGCTCGCCGGCGCCTTCGCCGCGTTCGTCCCGCTGGGACTGGAGGTGGAGGGCCGCCGGGCGCTGGACGCCGGGGCGTCCACCGGCGGCTTCACCGACGTGCTGCTGCGCGCCGGGGCCCGGCAGGTCCTCGCCGTCGACGTCGGCTACGGACAGCTCGCCTGGTCGCTCCAGTCGGACGAGCGGGTCGTCGTCAAGGACCGCACCAACGTGCGCGAACTGACGCTCGACGACATCGACGGACTGCCGGTGGACCTGGTGGTCGGCGACCTCTCGTTCATCCCGCTGGGGCTCGTGCTGCCCGCGCTGGTGCGCTGCGCCGCCCCCGACGCCGACCTGGTCCTCATGGTCAAGCCGCAGTTCGAGGTCGGCAAGGAACGGCTCGGCAGCGGCGGCGTGGTGCGCAGCCCCGAGCTGCGCGCCGAAGCGGTACGCGAAGTCGCCCGCCGGGCGGCGGCGCTCGGGCTCGGGGTGCGCGGGGTCACGGCCAGCCCGCTGCCCGGTCCTTCGGGGAACGTCGAGTACTTTCTGTGGCTGCGGGCCGGCGCACCCGAACTGGATCCGGCAGATGTGGACCGTGCAGTGGCGGAGGGGCCTCGTTGACGACGACGACAAGTACGGCACGAACAGTCTTCCTTTTGGCGCACACCGGCCGTCCGGCCGCGATCCGCAGTGCGGAGCTCGTGGTGCAGGGACTGCTGCGCAACGGCCTCGGCGTACGGGTCCTGGAGGCCGAGGCGACCGATCTGCCGCTCCCGGCCGCGGTGGAGACGGTCGCCGAGGCGACCCCCGCCGCGGTCGACGGGTGCGAACTGCTGATCGTGCTCGGCGGTGACGGCACCCTGCTGCGCGGCGCCGAGATCTCGCGCGCCTCGGGCGTCCCCATGCTCGGGGTCAACCTCGGCCGGGTCGGGTTCCTGGCCGAGGCCGAACGCGACGACCTCGACCGGGTGGTCGCCCGCGTGGTGACCCGGGCGTACGAGGTCGAGGAGCGCATGACGCTCGACGTCGTGGTGCACAGCAACGGCGCGGTCGTGCACACCGACTGGGCGCTCAACGAGGCGGCCGTGCAGAAGGTTTCGCCCGAAAGGATGCTGGAGGTCGTCCTGGAGATCGACGGCCGGCCGGTCACCGGGTTCGGCTGCGACGGGATCGTCTGCGCGACCCCCACCGGCTCGACCGCCTACGCGTTCTCCGCCGGCGGCCCCGTCGTCTGGCCCGAGGTCGAGGCCCTGCTGATGGTGCCGATCAGCGCGCACGCCCTGTTCGCGAAGCCGCTGGTCACCTCGCCGTCGTCGGTGCTCGCGGTGGAGGTCCAGCCGCACACCCCGCACGGAGTCCTCTGGTGCGACGGCCGCCGGAACGTCGAGCTGCCCGCCGGTGCCCGCGTCGAGGTGCGGCGCGGAGCCGTACCCGTACGGCTGGCGCGACTGCACCACGCGTCGTTCACCGACCGGCTGGTCGCGAAGTTCGCGCTGCCGGTCTCGGGGTGGCGCGGCCTGCCGCAGTGACGGGGCCGCGCACGGCCCGGCCCCGGCCCCGGACACCTGTCCCGGGCGGCGGTGACGGGGCCGTGCGCAGACGCCCGCGGGCGCGTCGTGGGCGGGGGCCGTCGCACGGGGGCGGTGAAACCTCGTATGGTCGTGTCCGTGTTGGAGGAGATGCGGATACGGTCGCTCGGAGTCATCGACGATGCCGTGGTCGAGCTGTCGCCCGGATTCACCGCGGTCACGGGTGAGACCGGAGCGGGCAAGACCATGGTCGTCACGAGCCTCGGGCTGCTGCTCGGCGGACGTGCCGATCCCGCCCTGGTGCGGATCGGTGCGAAGGCCGCGGTGGTCGAGGGACGGATCACGGTCAAGGACGGTGACACGGTCGCCCTGCGGGCCGAGGAGGCCGGTGCGGAGATCGAGGACGGCGCGCTGCTGATCAGCCGTACCGTCTCGGCGGAGGGCCGCTCACGGGCCCACCTCGGGGGCAGATCCGTACCCGTCGGGGTGCTCGCCGAACTCGCCGACGAACTGGTCGCCGTGCACGGCCAGACCGACCAGCAGGGGCTGCTCAAGCCCGCCCGGCAGCGGCAGGCCCTGGACCGGTACGCGGGCGACGGCGTCGCCGTGCCGCACGCGAAGTACGCGGCCGCCTACCGGCGGCTGCGCGCCGTCGTCGTCGAGCTGGACGAGATCACCACCCGGGCCCGGGAGCGGGCCCAGGAGGCTGATCTGCTGCGCTTCGGCCTCGACGAGATCGCGGCCGTCGAACCCCTGCCGGGGGAGGACGCCGAACTCGCCGCCGAGGCCGAGCGCCTCGGGCACGCCGAGGCCCTCTCCTCCGCCGCCGCCCTCGCGCACACCGCGCTGGCCGGTAACCCGGAGGACCAGGAGGTCGTGGACGCCACGACCGTCGTCGCCGCGGCCGGCCGGTCACTGGACGCCGTACGCTCCCACGACCCCGCCCTCGCCGCCCTCGCGGACCGCATCGGGGAGATCTCCATCCTGCTCGCCGACGTCTCCGGAGACCTCGCCGGATACGCCGACCAGCTCGACGCGGACCCGCTGCGCCTCGCCTCGGTGGAGGAGCGCCGGGCCGCGCTCACCGCGCTGACCCGTAAGTACGGCGAGGACGTCGGCGCCGTGCTCGCCTGGGCCGAGGCGGGCGCCGCGCGCCTCACCGAGCTGGAGGGCGACGACGACCGGATCGGCGAACTCACCGACGAGCGCGACGCCCTGCGCGAAGAGCTCTCCGAGCTGGCCCAGGCCCTCACCGACGCCCGCACCGAGGCGGCGGCCCGCTTCGCCGCCGACGTCACGGAGGAGCTGGCCTCCCTCGCGATGCCGCACGCCCGCGTCTCCTTCGCCCTCCGGCAGACCGAGGCGCCCGACGAGGCCTCCGGCATCGACGTGGGCGGCCGCAGCGTCGTCTACGGTCCGTCCGGCGCCGATGAGGTCGAGCTGCTGCTCGCCCCGCACCCCGGGGCCCAGCCCCGGCCGATCGCCCGCGGCGCCTCGGGCGGTGAGCTCTCCCGGGTGATGCTCGCCGTGGAGGTCGTCTTCGCGGGCTCCGACCCCGTGCCCACGTACCTCTTCGACGAGGTCGACGCGGGTGTCGGCGGCAAGGCGGCGGTGGAGGTCGGCCGCCGTCTCGCCAAGCTCGCCAGGACCGCCCAGGTCGTCGTCGTGACCCACCTCCCGCAGGTGGCCGCGTTCGCCGACCGCCAGCTGCTGGTCGAGAAGACCGTGGACGGCTCGGTGACCAGCAGCGGGGTCACCGTCCTGGAGGGCGAGGACCGGGTACGCGAACTCTCCCGGATGCTCGCGGGCCAGGAGGACTCCCAGACGGCCCGCGCCCACGCGGAGGAGCTGCTGGCCACCGCACGGGCGGACAGCGCCTGAGGGCTGCGCGGCGGGGGTCCTCGCGGCCCCCGCACCCGCTCCGGGGTGCGTGAGGGGGGCGCGAGGGGTGCGCTCGGGAGCGGCGGCCGGGCCTCCGGGGCGACGATTTCGCGCCAGGGACATCACTCGTGCGAGTGGTACGGAACGGCCGGTTGTCGCCCGACCGGGATGCAGCAACGTTCCGGCGGTCGGCAACGCCCGTACGGACTGGCATCCTTGGGGCTGTGCCCGCCGTGGCACGCACCCCTCAACGACGCGGGAAGTCCGGGAGCCAATCGACGTGTCACAGCTGCGAACGGTGCAGGTCCTGGGCGGCGGAGGTGCCGGCAGCGGCGCCCACGTCGGATCGCTCGCCGCCGGGCTGATCGCGCGGGGGGTGCAGGTCACCGTCTGCGCGCCCGCCGCCGTGGACCTGGTCCACGACTTCTCCACGACCGGCGCCCGCTTCGCCGCGGTGCCCCGGCGCGGCGACCCCGTCTCCATGGCCGCGCTGCGCTCCGCCTGCCTCGGCGCGGACGTGGTGCACGCGCACGGCCCGCACGCGGCCGTCCGCGCCGCCGCCGCGCTCGGCGGCCTGCGCACCCCGTTGGTCGTGACCTGGCACGGCCGGGGCCACGCCGAAGGCGCCCGCAGGCACGTACGGCACCTGCTGGAGGTCCGGGCGGCCCGGGCGGCCGCCGTCCTGCTCGGCACCTCGTCCGACCTGGTGGACCGGGCCCGCCGCAGGGGCGCCCGGGACGCCCGGCTGGCACCGGTCGCCGCACCCGTACCCCGTACCGCCGCCGACCCGGCGCACCTCGCCAAGATCCGCGCCGAACTCGGCGCGGTGGGCAGTCCGTTGCTGCTCTCGGTCGGGTCGCTGATGCCGCGTCACGGGTACGGGGTCCTGCTCGACGCCGTACGGCTCCTGGGCGCCCTCGACCCGGTGCCCCAGGTGGTCGTCGTCGGTGAGGGCCGCGAGCGGGCCTCACTGCAACGCCGCATCAAGGGCGAGCGGTTGCCCGTCCGGCTGATCGGCGCCCGGGACGACATCCCCGAACTCGTCGCCGCGGCCGATCTCGTGGTGATCCCCAGCCGCTGGGAGGCCCGGTCCCGCCTCGCGCAGGACGCGCTGCGGGCCGGTACCCCGCTGGTGGCCACCGCCGTCGGCGGTATCCCCGAACTCGTGGGCGACGCCGCCGAACTCGTCCCGTACGGCGACCCCGAGGTGCTCGCCCGGGCGATCGGCGGACTGCTCGTCGATCCGGACCGGCGCGCCCTGCTGGCCGCCGAGGGTCGGGCGCAGGCGGCGGGCTGGCCCACCGAGGAGGACACCATCACCCATGTGCTCACCGTCTACGACGAGTTGGCGCAACCACTCAACCGCTCCCGCTGACGGGCCGGCACTGCTGACGCGCAGATCCCGCCGGCCTTCCGGTCCCGCTGACGCGCCCGTCTCTCAGGCCGCGGCGGGCTCGATGTTGTGGTTGAGCCGGAACACGTTGTCGGGGTCGTAACGGCGCTTCACCCCGGCGAGCCGGGCGTAGTTCTCCTCGCCGTACGCGGCGACGACGCGCTCGTGCCCCTCCTGGCCGATGAAGTTGAGGTAGACCGCGTCGTCCGCCCAGGGCCGGACCCCGGCGCGCGCCTCGTGGACCCACTGCCGGGCGTGCGCGTCGTCGGCCGGGTCGTCCCAGATGCCGAAGGGGTGCACGACCCAGGGGGAGGAGCGCCACCGTACGGGCAGGTCGGCCGGGCCGCGCGCCACCGCCCCGCCCAGCGGGAAGAGGATGTGCTGCGACCCGGACGGTACGGGCATGGCGCCCGCAGTGGCGCAGAAGGCGGCCACCGCCTCGTCGGGGAAGGAGCCCAGGTACTCGGCCGACCAGTAGTTCCGCTGGCCCGGCGGATCGTCCAGCATGCACTGGAGGTCCGCGTACGGGATCCCGGCGACGACCTCCGCCTCGTGGGGGAGGGCCAGCAGCGGTGCGGCGACCTCCCGCACTCCGTCCTCCGTGCCCGCCCAGGTGAGCAGGACCCCGCAGACCGGCTTGCCGACGAGCTGCGGAGGCACGAACTCCTCGGGCGGACCGGTCAGATAGAGGCAGCCGCCGCCGGCCTCCTCGGGCGCCGACGCCATCAGGTCGCGGAAGGCGGTGACGGCCTCCGGGCCGTCCTCGGGGCGGAAGATGATCAGCGCCATGCTCATGGCGGGCAGCTCGTGCAGACGGAGCGTCAGCGAGGTGGCGACGCCGAAGTTCCCGCCCCCGCCGCGCAGCGCCCAGAACAGGTCGGGGTTCTCCCGCTCGCTCGCCCGGACCAGCGAGCCGTCGGCCGTGACCACCTCGGCGGCGAGCAGATTGTCGCAGGCCAGCCCGAACTTCCGCTCCAGCCAGCCCGATCCGCCGCCCAGCGTGAATCCGCCGACCCCGGTGGTCGAGGCCCGCCCACCCGTGGTGGCCAGCGCGAACGGCTGGGTGGCGCGGTCCAGATGGCTCATGGTGGCACCGCCGCCGACCCGGGCGGTGCCCGCTTCGCGGTCGACGGTCACCTCGTGCATGCGGCGCAGATCGACGACGAGCCCGCCCTCGCTCGACGCCATGCCCGCCACGCTGTGGCCACCGCCGCGTACGGCGATCTCCAGCTCCTCCGCGCGGGCGCAGCGCAGCGCCGAGGCGACGTCCTCGGTGGACGCGCACTGGGCGATCAGGGCGGGACGGCGGTCGATCATGCCGTTGAAGACGGCGCGTGCCTCGTCGTACCCCTCGTCCTCGGGGGTGTGGATCGCGCCGGAGAATCCCTCCCGCAGTGCGGCGAGGGAGCTGTCGAACAGGGTGCGGGGCGTCATGGTGCCCCCTTCCGAGGGGCTGAAACGTACCTTTCCAGCGTAGTACCGGGGGGACGGGAGAGCCCGGTGGGACAGCCGGTGACCCGGTCCCCGACGCCGAACGCCCCGGCCACCGCGGAAGGGCGGCCGGGGCGTTCGTGCGGAGACGGCGGGTCAGCCCGCGTACGCCCCGCTGGCGGTCAGCCGCAGCGCGGTGTCGATGAGCGGGACGTGGCTGAACGCCTGCGGGAAGTTGCCCACCTGGCGCTGGAGCCGGGAGTCCCACTCCTCGGCGAGCAGCCCCAGGTCGTTGCGGAGCGAGAGCAGCTTCTCGAAGAGCTGGCGGGCCTCGTCGACCCGGCCGATCATCGCCAGGTCGTCCGCCAGCCAGAAGGAGCAGGCGAGGAACGCGCCCTCGTCGCCCTCCAGGCCGTCCACGCCCGCGTCGTCGCCGGAGGTCGGGTAGCGCAGCACGAACCCGTCCTCGGTCGACAGCTCGCGCTGGATCGCCTCGATCGTGCCGATGACCCGCTTGTCGTCCGGCGGGAGGAAGCCCATCTGCGGGATCAGCAGCAGCGAGGCGTCCAGTTCCTTCGAGCCGTAGGACTGGGTGAAGGTGTTGCGCTCGGGGTCGTAGCCCCGGTCGCAGACGTCGCGGTGGATGTCGTCGCGCAGCTCGCGCCACCGCTCCAGCGGCCCTTCCACGTCGCCGGACTCGATCAGCTTGATCGTCCGGTCGACCGCGACCCAGGCCATCACCTTGGAGTGCACGAAGTGCCGGCGGGGGCCGCGCACCTCCCAGATGCCCTCGTCCGGTTCGTACCAGTGCTGCTCCAGGTAGCTGATCAGCTTGAGCTGGAGGCCCATGGCGTAGTCGTTGCGGGTCAGGCCCGTCATGTGCGCCAGGTGCAGCGCCTCGGTGACCTCGCCGTACACGTCGAGCTGGAGCTGGTCCGCCGCGCCGTTGCCGACGCGGACCGGGCCGGAGTTCTCGTAACCGGGCAGCCAGTCCAGCTCCGCCTCGCCGAGCTCGCGCTCGCCGGCGATGCCGTACATGATCTGCAGGTTCTCCGGGTCGCCCGCGACGGCCCGCAGCAGCCACTCGCGCCAGGCGCGGGCCTCCTCGCGGTAGCCGGTGCGCAGCAGGGAGGAGAGGGTGATCGCGGCGTCGCGGAGCCAGGTGTAGCGGTAGTCCCAGTTGCGTACGCCCCCGATCTCCTCGGGCAGCGAGGTGGTGGGCGCGGCGACGATGCCACCGGTCGGCGCGTAGGTCAGCGCCTTCAGGGTGATGAGCGAGCGGGTCACGGCCTCCCGGTAGGGGCCGTGGTACGTACACTGCGCGACCCACTCCTCCCAGAACCGCTCGGTCGCCTCCAGCGAGCCCTCCGGCTCCGGCAGGGCGGGCGGCTGGTGGTGCGAGGGCTGCCAGCTGATCGTGAACGCGACGCGGTCGCCGGGGGAGACCGTGAAGTCGGAGTAGGTCGTCAGGTCCTTGCCGTACGTCTCGGCCTGCGTGTCCAGCCAGACGGAGTCCGGTCCGGCCACGGCGACCGTGCGGCTGTCGACCTTGTGCACCCAGGGGGTGATCCGGCCGTAGCTGAACCGCATCCGCAGCGACGAGCGCATCGTCACCCGGCCGCTGACGCCTTCCACGATGCGGATGAGCTGGGGGGCGCCGTCACGGGGCGGCATGAAGTCGATCACGCGTACGGTGCCGCGCGGCGTGTCCCACTCCGACTCCAGGATGAGGGAGTCGCCGCGATAGCGCCGCCGGTCGGCGGCGGGCGGCTCGGCGGCGGCCTGCGCGCCGTCGGAGCCCTCGGACGAGGGCTCCAGCGGCCCCAGCCGCCAGAAGCCGTGCTCCTCGGTACCCAGAAGGCCCGCGAAGATGGCGTGGGAATCGAAGCGTGGCAGGCAGAGCCAGTCGACCGTGCCGTCCCGGCAGACCAGCGCCGCTGTCTGCATGTCTCCGATGAGTGCGTAATCCTCGATGCGCCCGGCCACGTGCGTCTCCAGTCGAACGGCCATGTGTCGCCCCGCTGTGGGGGCGCTTGCTGCGGAATAAAGAGATGTTCAGGAGGGGTCGATAGAGCCCTTTGGACCGGTGGGAGCGGGCGGGGGGTGATGCCGCGGGCCGACCGTCCCGCTCGTCAGCGAGTGTCCGAGCAGGATACGACGCACCGATGTGATCCGCGCGACGGTTCGTGGATCTTGTCGGAGCCGAACGGGTGGGGCGTGGGAGGGGTGAGGACGTTTCGTGACGCTCGTGCGGAGCGTGTGGCCGGAAGCAGGGTCCCCAGGTCGCTGTTAGGCTGGTAGCCCGTGGACCGGTGGTCGTACGCGAGAGCGGACGAGGCCCCCGAACCGCAGCGACGGCACCCCCGGAATCTCCGGTTCGGCAGCCGGTACGTACCCCAGATTCGCTACCACGGGAGCCCCCTCTTGGCTATGCAGCCCACATCCACGACGACCAAGCACATCTTCGTCACCGGGGGTGTCGCCTCTTCCCTCGGCAAGGGTCTGACTGCCTCCAGCCTGGGTGCGCTGCTCAAGGCGCGTGGTCTCCGGGTCACGATGCAGAAGCTCGACCCGTACCTCAACGTCGACCCCGGCACGATGAACCCGTTCCAGCACGGTGAGGTGTTCGTCACCAACGACGGCGCCGAGACCGACCTGGACATCGGCCACTACGAGCGCTTCCTCGACGTCGACCTCGACGGCTCCGCCAACGTCACGACCGGGCAGGTCTACTCCCAGGTCATCGCCAAGGAGCGGCGCGGCGAGTACCTCGGCGACACCGTCCAGGTCATCCCGCACATCACCAACGAGATCAAGTCCCGCATCCGCCGCATGGCGACCGGCGACGTCGACGTGGTCATCACCGAGGTCGGCGGCACCGTCGGCGACATCGAGTCGCTGCCGTTCCTGGAGACCGTCCGCCAGGTGCGCCACGAGGTCGGCCGGGACAACGTCTTCGTCGTGCACATCTCGCTGCTGCCCTACATCGGCCCCTCCGGCGAGCTGAAGACCAAGCCGACCCAGCACTCCGTGGCCGCGCTCCGCAACATCGGCATCCAGCCGGACGCCATCGTGCTCCGCGCCGACCGCGACGTCCCCACCGCCATCAAGCGCAAGATCTCGCTGATGTGCGACGTGGACGAGAGCGCCGTCGTCGCCTGCGTCGACGCCAAGTCGATCTACGACATCCCGAAGGTGCTGCACACCGAGGGCCTGGACGCCTACGTCGTGCGCAAGCTCGACCTGCCCTTCCGCGACGTGGACTGGTCCACCTGGGACGACCTGCTGGACCGCGTCCACAACCCCGACCACGAGGTCACCGTCGCCCTGGTCGGCAAGTACATCGACCTCCCCGACGCCTACCTCTCGGTCACCGAGGCCATCCGGGCCGGCGGCTTCGCGAACAAGGCCCGCGTCAAGGTCGAGTGGGTCACCTCCGACGACTGCAAGACCCCGGCCGGCGCCGCCCGCCACCTCGCGGGCGTGGACGCCATCTGCATCCCCGGCGGCTTCGGCGAGCGCGGTGTCGACGGCAAGGTGGGCGCCATCCAGTACGCCCGCGAGAACAAGGTGCCGCTGCTCGGCCTCTGCCTCGGCCTCCAGTGCATCGTGATCGAGGCGGCCCGCAACATCGCCGGCATCCCGGACGCCAACTCCACCGAGTTCGACGCCGCGACCTCGCACCCCGTCATCTCCACCATGGAGGAGCAGCTCGCGTACGTCGAGGGCGCGGGCGACCTGGGCGGCACCATGCGCCTGGGCCTCTACCCGGCGAAGCTCGCCGAGGGCTCCCTCGTCCGCGAGGCGTACGCCGGCGAGCCGTACGTCGAGGAGCGCCACCGTCACCGCTACGAGGTGAACAACGCCTACCGCTCCGAGCTGGAGAAGAAGGCCGGACTGGTCTTCTCCGGCACCTCCCCGGACAACAAGCTCGTCGAGTACGTCGAGTACCCGCGCGAGGTGCACCCCTACCTCGTCGCCACCCAGGCCCACCCGGAGCTGCGCTCCCGCCCGACCCGCCCGCACCCGCTCTTCGCGGGTCTGGTGAAGGCCGCCGTCGCCCGCCAGGCGGAGGCCGCCGCGTCCGGCAAGTAGTCCCGAGGCATTACCGTTGACCGGGGTACGCGTCCGCCGAGGACGGGTGCCCCGGTTTTTCGTTCGTGAAGCGGGAGGACGCAGATGGGCATCCAGGACAGGGCCGAGGAATGGCGGGTCACCGCGACGGTGACGCCCTTCACCGGCAACAAGACCAGCGTCCGTACCGACGACGTCGTGATGCCCGACGGCACGGTCGTCGGCCGTGACTACCAGGTCCACCCCGGCTCGGTCGCGATCCTGGCGATCGACGAGGAGGACCACGTCCTGGTGCTGAGTCAGTACCGCCACCCGGTACGCCAGAAGCTCTGGGAGATCCCGGCCGGACTGCTCGACGTCCCCGGCGAGAACCCGCTGGCCGCCGCCCAGCGCGAGCTGTACGAGGAGGCGCACGTCAAGGCGGAGGACTGGCGGGTCCTGACCGACGTCTACACCAGCCCCGGGGGTTCGGACGAGGCGGTCCGCATCTTCCTCGCCCGCGACCTCTCCGAGGCGGTCGGCGAGCGCTTCGCGGTCTCCGAGGAGGAGGCCGACATGGAGCAGGCGCGGATCCCGCTGGCGGACCTGGTACGGGGCGTCCTCGCGGGCGAACTGCACAACAGCTGCCTGGTCATGGGCGTCCTGGCACTGACCGCCGCCCGCGCGGGGGACGGCGAGGGCTCACTCCGCCCGGCGGAGTCCCCCTGGCCGGCCCGGCCGTTCGAGGCGTAAGGGCTGTCCCCCGGGCAACGGCTTTCGCTCACCCGATATCCATCGGACGATCGTAAGAATCGCTGATCCGATCGGGCGATGTCTCCGCCCCGCTCCGCCCTGATCGGCGGCACCGCTGAACTAGGCTCGAAAGGCCCGCCGGAACTCCGGCGGGCACCGGGTGCGGCGAAGTGGAGCGTGGCTCGTGACGGATCAGGCGGTGGACACCAGCGGCCCGGCCCGAGCGCCCCGCACCGAGGAGCCCTCCGGCGCAACCCCACCCGAACTGTTCGGCCGCCAGCGTGAGTTGAAAGCCCTTCACGAGGACATCGAACGGGCCGGACTGAACACCCTCGCCGGCCGCAAGGCGGCCCGCGCCCGGGTCCTGCTGATCGCCGGACGCGCCGGATCCGGGCGCAGCGCGCTCGCCGCCGCCTTCGCCCGCACCCTCACCGGCGCGGCCCCCGCCGGCGGCTCCATGGGCCCGCTGCCCTGGGCCGCGCCCGGTACCGGAAGCGGCGACTACCCGGACGGCGTGCTGCGCGTCGCCCTGACCGACCCCGGCGGCACCCGGGTGCCCGCCGAACGCACCGCCCGCGAGATCCTCGGCCTGCTCTCCCTCGCCACCCCGCCCGGCGCGGACGCCGACGAGCTCACCGAGATGGTCCGCGAGGCCCTCGCCGTGCGGCGGCTGCTGCTCGTACTCGACGACGCCGTGGACGCCGAGCAGGTGGACCCCCTCCTCCCGGACGGCCCCGGCTGCCTGGTGCTGGCCACCGCGACCGGCCCGCTGACCGGCGTCCCCGACGTCCGCCCCTGCACCATCGGCGGGCTGGACACCGGCTCCGCCGTGCGCCTCCTCGCCGGCGTGATCGGACAGGTGCGGATCACCGTGGACCCCCGGACCGCCGAGGCCCTCGTGGAGGAGTGCGGCGGCCAGCCCGCCGCCCTGCTGCTCGTCGCGGGATGGATCGCCGCCCGTCCGACCGCCTCCGTCGCCGACGCCACCCAGCACCTGCGGGGGACCCCGGAGGACACCGAGCAGCCGGTGGGCGCCCGCCCGCTGGCCCGCGCCTTCCGGATGGCGCACGACTCCCTGCTGGAGACCCCCGCCCGGATACTACGACTGCTCGCGCTCGCGCCCGCCGGCCTCGCCGACGCGCACACCGCCTCCGCGCTGGCCGGCTGTTCCGTCTCCGCCGCCCGCCGGACCCTCGACGACTTCGTCGCCCTCGGCCTGCTGCGTACGGACGGCGCGACCGAGCCCCAGTACGAGGTACCGGGCTGCCTCGCGCCCCTGGTGCGGGCGCTCCTGGAGGAACGCGACCGGCCGGCCGAGACCGAGCTGGCCCGGGCCAGGATGCTGGAGCGCACCGTACGGCTGCTCCACTCCTGCCGGGCGGTCACCGAGCCGGAGGGCTCCCCGGCCCGCCGCAAGCTCGCCGGACTCCCCAAGGCGCTCCGGTTCCCCGGCCCGGAGGAGGCCGCCGTCTGGCTGCGCGTCAGGCTGCCCTCGCTGGTGGCCGCCGCCCGCATGGCGGTGGCGGACGGAGAGCTGGACACCCTCGCCCGCCGCCTGGTCGCCGCCCTGGTGCGGGCGCTCGCGGCCCACCTCGGCACGGAGGCCGCCGCCCCCGAGCTGTACGGGCTGCACGGCCTGGTGCTCGACGTCGCCGAGCGCCGGGGGCTGCACCGGGAACGCGCCGCCGCGCTCCTCAACCTCGCCGACCTCGACGCCTCCACGGGCCGTACCCGCACCGCCCTGACCCGCTACCGCGCCGCGCTGGACGCCGGGCGGGAGGCGAAGGACCTGTACGCCACCGGCCGCGCCATGGAATCCGTCGGAGGCGCCTACGCCGAGCTGGGGGACTACCCGCGCGCCTCCGACTGGTACGGCCGGGCGCTCGCCCAGCGCCTCGCACAGGGCGACCGGGAGGGCGAGGCGCGGCTCTACGGGCGGCTCGGCGCGGTGCACGCGTACGCCGGGCGGTACGGCGAGGCGCTGCGCAACTGGCGGGCCGCCGCGGCGGGCCTGCGCAGGCTCGGCGACCTTCCGGCCCAGGCCAGGGCGCTCAGCGAGGCGGCCAGGGTCCAGGAGTACGCGGGCCGCCCGCACGACTCGCTGCGTACCTGCCGGGAGGCCGTCGACCTGGCCCGGCAGGCCGAGGACGTGCGGCTCCAGGCGGCGCTGGAGCTGCGGCTGGCCGACACCCTGGACCGGCTCGGCGACCCCGCCGCGGCCGCGCTGCACCGGGCGACGGCCCAGAGACTGCTGGGCGAGGAGGGATCCGCCTGCGAAAACATTGGCGTCTCGGTCGAAAATTAGTTCTTTGCAAGGCTAGACAGCGGGAAGTCCTTCATTAGACTGGCTCTGCCGCGTGTCCCTGCGATGTTTCCGTGGGTGATGCGCATTTCTGTGCGAGTCCGTGCAAACCGGCGTTCCCCGGCCCCCGGCCGGGCCGCCCCGCCGCCCGGGCGTCCCTCCGAGCCAAGGACCGTGATCCACGTGAAGGTCGGCATCCCCCGCGAAGTCAAGAACAACGAGTTCCGGGTGGCGATCACGCCCGCCGGAGTGCACGAGCTGGTACGCCACGGCCACGAGGTCGTCGTCGAGCGGAACGCCGGCGCGGGCTCGTCCATCACGGACGAGGAGTACACCGCCGCCGGGGCGCGCATCCTGCCCACCGCCGACGAGGTCTGGGCCGCGGCCGACCTGCTGCTCAAGGTCAAGGAGCCGGTCGCCGAGGAGTACCACCGCCTGCGCAAGGGGCAGACCCTCTTCACCTACCTCCACCTCGCCGCCTCCCGCGCGTGCACCGACGCGCTGCTGGAGTCCGGCACCACCGCCATCGCGTACGAGACCGTCGAGACCGCGAACCGGGCGCTGCCGCTGCTCGCCCCCATGTCCGAGGTCGCGGGCCGGCTGGCCCCGCAGGTCGGCGCGTACCACCTGATGCGTTCGGCGGGCGGCCGGGGCGTGCTGCCCGGCGGCGTCCCCGGCACGGCCGCCGCCAGGGCGGTCGTCATCGGCGGCGGCGTCTCCGGCTGGAACGCCACCCAGATCGCCGTGGGGCTCGGCTTCCACGTCACCCTGCTCGACCGTGACGTCAGCAAGCTGCGCGAGGCCGACAAGGTCTTCGGGACCCGGGTGCAGACCGTGGTCTCCAACGCCTTCGAACTGGAGAAGGCGGTCGTCGAGGCCGACCTCGTCATCGGCGCCGTCCTCATCCCGGGCGCGAAGGCCCCGAAGCTGGTCACCAACGAGCTCGTCGCCAAGATGAAGCCCGGAAGTGTTCTTGTCGACATTGCGATCGACCAGGGCGGCTGCTTCGAGGACTCGCACCCGACCACGCACGCCGAACCGACCTTCACGGTCCACGACTCGGTGTTCTACTGCGTCGCGAACATGCCCGGCGCGGTTCCGAACACCTCCACCTATGCCCTCACCAACGCCACGCTCCCGTACATCGTCGAGCTGGCCAACCGGGGCTGGGTCGAGGCGCTGCGCCGTGACGCCGCCCTGGCCAGGGGCCTCAACACCCATGACGGGCAAGTCGTTTACCGCGAGGTCGCCGACGCGCACGACCTTCCGCACGTCGAGCTGAGCTCGATCATCGGCTGACGGGCCGGACCCGTCGCGCCCGTCGTACCGTCAATCCCGCACCTCCGGCCGGACCTTGTGCGTCAAGGTCCGGCCGGTCGTGCGCCGGGGTGCGGGGGGTGGTGGTCAACTCGCGCTGAACGTCCGGATTCACCCGATTCGTTCCCTCGTGAAAAGCGCGCCTTGCGCCCCGTGCACCCTTGACAGGGGGGTGTTCGATTGCAGACACATCGGGCCGGGTCCGGCGGATTGTGTTGCTGCGGACCGGTGACACGCCATAGAGTCGCCCATCGTCGGCATGGTGCCACGCTGACCTATCGATAAGTTTCCTGGTCACATCCAAGGAGGTAAGACGACTTGTGAATGAGTCGACATTTACTCCCGGGGGTGGTCAACCAGGGATGCCTGCACGGGGTCAGGGCCCGAACGGGCTCGAAGCTGTCGGCTCCGTCGCGGTCCGCACCTTCGCGACCCACCAGCACATGACGACGCCCCCCCAGATGATGGACGGCCTACACGTGAACGCCATGGCCGGCAACGAGAGTGGCCGCGACACCGCCCACCTCGCCGACTTCGCCGAGATGCCCGAGGGGCACTTCTACGACCCCGACGCCGAGTACGAACCCGATCCGGAGTACGCGGCCACACTCGCCCCCGACGCGGCGCGCCAGCGCCGTGAGCGGATCGGCCCGACCGGGCGCCCGTTGCCCTACTTCCCGATCCCGGGACCTCTGACCGAACACGGTCCCGCCAAGATCATCGCGATGTGCAACCAGAAGGGCGGGGTGGGCAAGACCACCTCGACCATCAACCTGGGTGCCGCGCTCGCCGAGTACGGACGACGGGTCCTGCTCGTCGACTTCGACCCGCAGGGCGCCCTCTCGGTCGGCCTCGGCGTCAACCCGATGGAGCTGGACCTCACCGTCTACAACCTGCTCATGGAGCGGGGCATGTCGGCCGACGAGGTACTGCTGAAGACCGCGGTCCCCAACATGGACCTGCTGCCCAGCAACATCGACCTGTCCGCCGCCGAGGTGCAGCTCGTCAGCGAGGTGGCCCGCGAGTCGACCCTGCAGCGCGCGCTCAAGCCGCTGATGGCCGACTACGACTACATCGTGATCGACTGTCAGCCCTCGCTCGGCCTGCTCACCGTGAACGCCCTGACGGCCGCTCACAAGGTGATCGTGCCGCTGGAGTGCGAGTTCTTCGCACTGCGCGGTGTGGCGCTGCTCACCGAGACCATCGAGAAGGTCCAGGAGCGGCTCAACCCCGAGCTGGAGCTCGACGGCATCCTCGCCACGATGTACGACTCCCGCACGGTGCACAGCCGCGAGGTGCTCGCCCGCGTGGTGGAGGCCTTCGACGACCACGTCTACCACACGGTCATCGGGCGCACGGTGCGCTTCCCGGAGACCACGGTCGCCGGTGAGCCCATCACCACGTACGCCTCGAACTCGGTCGGTGCGGCCGCCTACCGACAGCTCGCCAGGGAGGTGCTCGCCCGGTGTCACGCCGAGTGAGTCTGCCCGGTGCCGACGAACTGTTCCGCACCACCGGGGGCATGGGACTCCAGTCCTCCTCCCCGGCGGAGCGGCGGCGCAAGGCGAACGGCGAGGCACGGGTGCCCGCACCCGCCGGGGAGGGCGACCAGGCGCCGTCCTCCCCGGCGGGCGGCGGTACCCCACCGGAGCGGCCGACGGGGCGCGACGGCACCTCCGCACCCGACACCGAAGGGGTGGACCCGGGCGGACGCGCGGGCGGCCCCGAGCGCGTGACGGTCCCCCGGACCGGCCCCGGGCCCCAGGGCCGGCCGCCGGCCCAGGAGCAGACCGGGGCGCCCCAGCAGCAGCGCGGCCGCGGCACCGGCCAGGGCAGGGGCGCCAACCGGCGGCCCAGCGGCCGGGAGCGGCACGACGAGAAGATCACGGTCTACGTCTCGGCCGAGGAACTGATGGACCTCGAACACGCCCGGCTGGTCCTGCGCGGCGAGCACGGCCTCGCCGTCGACCGCGGGCGCATCGTCCGCGAGGCGGTCGCCGTCGTCCTCGCCGACCTGGAATCGCGCGGCGACGCGAGCATCCTCGTACGGCGGCTGCGCGGCCGCTGAGCGGTCCGCCGCGGGTAGCCTGCCCGGCAGGGCCGCAAACCCTGCCGCCCGCCCCGAGCGGCCGGCTCCCGCTCCCCGCCGGACGCCGGGCCCGTACGAGACGGCACGGCCGGTCCGCGCCCGTCGTACACCTGGACTGTTCACGTGCCGCTGCCGACGACCGACGACTCCGCCGCCCCGCGCCGCCGCGCCCTCGGGCGCGGACCGGGGGCGGCCGGGGCGACGCCGGAAGAGGCGGTCCCCGAGGCACCCGGAGTCCCCGCGGCCCCCGAGGCGCTGCACGCGCCTCCAGTGCCCCCGGAGCCCTCCGGGGTGCCCGAGGGGCCCGGGGTACCTCCGGAGCCGCCGGAGGGCCCTCAGGGGCCGCCGGAGGACGGCAGGCGGTTCACCGTACGGCTGGCGAACTTCGAAGGCCCCTTCGACCTGCTGCTCCAGCTGATCACCCGGCACCGGCTGGACGTGACCGAGGTCGCGCTCTCCAGGGTCACCGACGAGTTCATGGCCCACATCCGCGCCATGGGCGCGGACTGGGACCTCGACCAGACCACCGAGTTCCTCGTCGTCGCCGCGACCCTGCTCGACCTCAAGGCCGCCCGGCTGCTGCCCACCGCCGAGGTGGAGGACGAGGCCGACCTCGCCCTCCTGGAGGCCCGGGACCTGCTCTTCGCGCGGCTGCTCCAGTACCGGGCGTACAAGCGCGTCGCCGACATCTTCAGCGACCGGCTGGACGCCGAGGCGCGCCGCTTCCCCCGTACGGTCGGGCTGGAGCCGCACCACGCGGCGCTGCTGCCCGAGGTCGTCCTCAGCATCGGCCCCGAGGGGTTCGCGCGGCTCGCCGCGAAGGCGATGCAGCCCCGGCCCGAACCGCAGGTCTACGTGGACCACATCCACGCCCCGCTGGTCAGCGTGCGCGAGCAGGCGGGGATCGTGGTCGCGCTGCTGCGGGAGTCCGGCGGGGCCAGCTTCCGGGAGCTCACCGAGGACGCGGCCGACACCCTCACGGTGGTGGCCCGCTTCCTGGCGCTGCTGGAGCTGTACCGGGAGAAGGCGGTCGCGCTGGACCAGGAGGAGGCGCTCGGCGAGCTCCTCGTGCGGTGGTGCGGCGGGGAGGACGCGGAACCCGTCGTGACCGACGAGTTCGACAGGCAGGTCCAGCCGGACGAAGAGGAGGGCATGGAGCCATGAGCGGAGCCGCTGGAGCCGGTGGGAGCGCCGGCGTCACGGACGGGCCGGTGCACGGGGGCGCACCGCGGCACGGCGGGGCGTGGAGGTTCGCCGACGAGGCCGAGCACGGGTACGACGGTGGGCACGGGTACGGCGGGGAGCCCGCCGGGTCCGGGAGCGTCGCGGACCTGGAGCTGAAGCCCGCCCTGGAGGCGGTGCTGATGGTGGTGGACGAGCCGGCCACCGAGGAGCACCTCGCCAAGGTCCTCCAGCGGCCGCCGAGGGCCGTGGCCCTGGCGTTGCGGGAGCTGGCGGACGAGTACACCGCCCAGCGCCGCGGATTCGATCTGAGGCTCGTCGCGGGAGGCTGGCGGTTCTACTCCAGGACCGCCTACGCGGAGGCCGTGGAGAGCTTCGTCCTGGACGGCCGGCAGGCCCGTCTCACCCAGGCGGCACTGGAGACCCTGGCGGTCGTCGCGTACCGCCAGCCGGTCAGCCGTTCGAGGGTCTCGGCGGTGCGCGGAGTGAACTGCGACGGGGTCATGCGGACCCTCCTGCAGCGCGCTCTGGTCGAGGAGGCGGGGACGGAACCCGAAACAGGTGCGATCCTGTACAGGACGACGAACTACTTTCTGGAGCGTATGGGCCTGCGTGGTCTGGACGAGCTCCCGGAACTCGCTCCCTTCCTCCCGGAAGCGGACGCGATCGAGGCTGAGACGCTAGAGGGTGTGCCGTCGTTCGATCCGGACGCACCGGACACCCCGGATACTCACGCAGACGACAAGACGGAATTTTGATGCGAAGCAGTGGCAGGAACAGCGGAAGCGGCAGCAGCGGCGGCGGCAACCGGAACCCCCGGGGCGGCAGTGGCGGGTCCTTCCGGCCGAAGTCCCAGGGCGGCGGTCAGGGCGGTGGCCAGGGCGGCCGCGGTCAGGGCGGCCAGGGCGGCCGCGGGCCGGCCCAGGGCCGCGGCGGGCGCGACGACCAGCAGGAGCAGCGTCCGCGCCGCCCCCGCCCGGAGGAGCGCCGTTACGACGTGGGCCCCTCGACCAGCTCGTCGGGCGCCGGCGACAGCGAAGCCCGCAAGGGCCGCGGCGCCTCGGCCCGCGGCGGCGCCAAGGGCGGACCGAAGTCCCCGCAGCCCGGCAACGCCCGCGGCGGCTTCCGGCGCGGCCCCTCGGGCCAGGCCCGGCCGCGCGAGCTGGACGCGAAGATCGAGCAGCGCAACCGCGACCGGTACGCGGACAAGCCGGACTTCAAGGTGGTCAAGACCCACCCGGGCGCCGAGCAGGAGGGCGAGCGGCTGCAGAAGGTCCTCGCCCGGGCCGGCATGGGCTCGCGGCGGGCCTGCGAGGAGCTGATCGAGCAGGCGCGCGTCGAGGTCAACGGCGAGATCGTGCTGGAGCAGGGCAAGCGCGTCGACCCGCAGAAGGACGAGATCAAGGTCGACGGACTGACCGTCGCGACCCAGTCGTACCTCTTCTTCGCGCTGAACAAGCCGGCCGGCGTCGTCTCCTCGATGGAGGACCCGGACGGCCGTCAGTGCCTCGGCGACTACGTCACCAACCGTGAGACGCGGCTCTTCCACGTCGGCCGGCTGGACACCGAGACCGAGGGCATCATCATGCTCACCAACCACGGTGAGCTCGCCCACCGCCTCACCCACCCGAAGTACGGCGTGAAGAAGACGTACCTCGCGGCGATCCAGGGCCCGCTCCCGCGCGACCTGGGCAAGCGCCTCAAGGACGGCATCCAGCTGGAGGACGGGTACGCCCGCGCCGACCACTTCCGCGTCGTCGAGAACACCGGCAAGAACTACCTGGTCGAGGTGACCCTCCACGAGGGCCGCAAGCACATCGTCCGCCGGATGCTCTCCGAGGCCGGCTTCCCGGTCGACCGGCTGGTGCGGACGTCCTTCGGGCCGATCCCGCTGGGCGACCAGAAGTCCGGCTGGCTGCGCCGCCTGACCAACACCGAGGTCGGCATGCTGATGCGCGAGGTCGGTCTGTAGGACCCCGGGAGCCCTCGGAGAACCTCCGGGGGAGCCCCTCAGGCCCCGCGTCGAAGGCCCGC
This sequence comes from Streptomyces sp. NPDC001493, assembly GCF_053597235.1. Lineage (NCBI taxonomy): Bacteria > Bacillati > Actinomycetota > Actinomycetes > Kitasatosporales > Streptomycetaceae > Streptomyces > Streptomyces sp. NPDC001493. The sequence continues at coordinate 63,940 of NZ_JBSFHV010000029.1, read as the reverse complement.
GGCCGGTTCCGTTCGATTTTTTTCGGACGAACCGGCCGCGGGCCTTTCGCATGCCCCGGTCCGCCTTTATAGTCAGAGTGACCATTAAGGAGGCGGGCGTGAGTCTCGCTGATGTTCTCGACCCCCTGCAGCAACCCCTGGTGACCTGGCTGGACACCCCGGTCAGCTGGACCGAGGTGCTCGGATTCGGCAGCGGGGCCCTCTGCGTCTGGCTCGTGGTACGCCAGCACCTGGCCAACTGGCCGGTCGGCATCGCCAACAACCTCTTCTTCGTGCTGCTCTTCGCACAGTCCGGCCTCTACGCCGACGCCGGACTCCAGATCGTCTTCATCGCCCTCGCCGCGTACGGCTGGTGGACCTGGACCCACGGGGGTGGACCAGGGGCACCCGTCCTGCCGGTACGCGGTACGCCGCGCGCCGAGTGGACCCGGCTGCTCGCGGCGGGGGCGGTGGGGACCCTCGCACTGACCCTCCTGCTCGCCCGCGCCACCGACTCGACCGTGCCGTTCTGGGACGCGCTGACGACCGCGCTCTCCCTGATGGCGACCTACGGGCAGAGCCGCAAGCGGGTCGAGTCCTGGTGGCTCTGGATCGCCGCCGACCTCGTCTACATCCCGCTCTACGCCCACAAGGGCCTCTACCTGACCTCGCTGCTCTACGTCGGCTTCCTCGCGCTCTGCGTGGCCGGGCTGCGCTCCTGGCGGCGCGACCTCGCGGCGGACCCGGCCGCGGGCGGGCGTCCGGCCGGGCGCACGGAGGTGGCGGCGTGAAGAAGTACGCCCACGGCCTGGTGCTCGGCAAGTTCTACCCGCCGCACGCCGGCCACCATCACCTCGTCCGTACCGCCCAGGACCGCTGCGAGCGGCTCACCGTGCTCGTCTGCGCCGCCGGGGTCGAATCGGTGCCGCTCGCCGACCGGGTGGCCTGGATGCGCGAGACGCACCCCGCCGCCACGGTCGTGGGAGCCGTGGACGACATACGGATGGACGTCCACGACCCCGCGGTCTGGGACGCGCACATGGCGGTGTTCACCGCCGCCGTCCCCGAACGGGTCGACGCGGTCTTCTCCTCGGAGGCGTACGGCGACGAACTCGCCCGGCGCTTCGGCGCCGAGCCGGTCTCCGTCGACCCGGACCGCACCGTCTTCCCGGTCTCCGGCACGGCGGTCCGCGAGGACCCCGTCGCCTGCTGGGACTTCCTGGAGCCGCCCGTACGCGCCGCGCTCACCCGCCGGGTCGTCGTGGTCGGCGCCGAGTCCACCGGCACCACCACCCTGGCGCTCGCGCTGGCCGAGCACTACCGCCGGCGCGGCGGGGTGTGGGCCCGGACCCGCAGCGTGCCGGAGTACGGGCGGGAGTTCAGCGAACAGAAACTCGCCGCCCTGCGCGCCGACCACCCCGGCGCGCAGTGGGAGGACGTCGTCTTCACCACCGGCGACTTCCCGCTGATCGCCGCCGTCCAGAACGACCGCGAGGAGGCCGCCGCGCGGACCGGTTCGCCGGTGCTCTTCTGCGACACCGACTCCTTCGCCACCACGGTCTGGCACGAGCGGTACGTCGGAGGGCGCAACCCGCGCGTCGAGGCGACCGCCGACCGCGTCCACCACCACCTGTGGCTCCTCACCGGCCACGAGGGCGTCCCCTTCGAGGACGACGGACTGCGCGACGGCGAGGAGCTGCGGCCCTGGATGACGGGCCGCTTCCGCGCCGAACTCACCCGCACCGGACGCCCGTTCGTGGAGATCACCGGCAGCCGCGAACAGCGGCTCGCCACCGCTGTCGCCGCCGTCGACGAACTCCTCGCGTCCGGCTGGCACTTCAACCCGCCTCTCCCGGAGCGACGATGAACACCCGTGCGCAGGAGCCAGCAGGAGCTCCGGAGGGCTATGACCCGTACGCCTTCTCCCCGTTCGCCGTCACCGTCGACCTCGCCGTCTTCACGGTCCGCGAAGGGCGGCTCCACGTACTGCTCGTGGAACGCGGCGAGGAACCGTACAAGGGGCGCTGGGCGCTCCCCGGCGGGTTCGTCGCCCCCCGCGAGTCCGCCCCGCAGGCCGCCCGCCGCGAACTCGCCGAGGAGACGGGCCTGGACGAGGGCACCGTCTGCGAGGTCCACCTCGAACAACTGCGCACCTACACCGACCCGGACCGCGACCCGAGGATGCGGGTCGTCTCCGTCGCGTACGCGGCGCTCCTGCCGGACCTGCCCGAACCGCGCGGAGGCGGCGACGCGGCCAGCGCCCGATGGTGGGCCTTCGGCGAGGGTGACACCGGGGTGCCCGGGCCGCTCGCCTTCGACCACGACACCATCCTCGCCGACGCCCACGACCGCATCGGCTCCAAGCTCGAATACACCTGCCTGGCAACGGCGTTCTGCCCCGCCGAGTTCACCCTCGGCGAGCTCCAGCAGGTCTACGAAACCGTGTGGGGCACCGCGCTCGACCGCCCCAACTTCCGGCGCAAGGTCCTCGCCACGACCGGCTTCGTCGAGGCCGTCGAAGGGCCCCCGCGCCGCACCGGGGGACGGGGCAAACCCGCCGCCCTGTACCGGGCGGGCACCGCCACCGCCCTGCACCCGCCGCTCCTGCGACCGGAAGGAAGAACCCCATGATCGCCACCGGAATCCGTACCAAACAGGCCGCCACCGGCGCGCTCGTCGGGCTCGCCCTCGGCGACGCGCTGGGCTTCCCGACCGAGTTCAACGACGTGCCCGCCATCCTCGCCAAGTGCGGCCCGTGGCGCGGGATGGAACTTCCCCGGCCCGCGTTCGTCACCGACGACACCCAGATGACCCTCGCCCTCGGACGGGGCATCCGCACCGCCATGGACCGGGGCCTGCTCACCGGGCTCCGGCTGGCCCGGCCGGTCCGGGAGGAGTTCGTCGACTGGTACCACTCGCCCGACAACAACCGGGCCCCCGGCCGCACCTGCTTGGTCGCCTGCCGGCTGCTCGACGCCGACCGCCCCTGGCAGGAAGCCAGCCAGACCGGTTCCAAGGGGTGCGGCGCCAACATGCGGGTCGCCCCCGTCGGACTGGTACCCGGACTCAGCGACGACCAGCGCGCGGGCGCCGCCCAGCTCCAGGCCGCCCTGACCCACGGCCACCCCACCGCCCTGGCCGCCTCCGACCTGATGGCCCGCGCCGTCTTCCTCCTCGCCAAGGGCACCGAACCCCTCGGCCTCGTCGGACAGCTGCGCAGCTACGCGTACGAGAACCGGAGCCGCTATCACGAGCGCTGGCTCGGCGACCTCTGGCGCCACACCCACGACGCCTCCGCCCAGTCCTACATCCAGCGCGGCTGGGACGAGTGCCTGGAGGTGCTGACCCGCGTCCAGGACGCCCTGCGCGACCCGTCCCCGGAGACCGACCCCTGCGAGCGCACGGGGGACGGCTGGATCGCCGAGGAGGCCCTCGCGACGGCCCTGCACTGCTTCCTGCTCTTCCCCGAGGAACCCGTCACCGCCCTGCGCCGGGCCGCCTGCACCCGGGGCGACTCCGACTCGCTGGCCTGCCTCACCGGGGCGCTCGCCGGCGCCCACCTGGGAGCCTCGGCCTGGCCCAAGGAGTGGGCCGAGCGGATCGAGTACCGGAGCGACCTGCTGTCGCTGGGGGCGCTCTGGGACTCGTGAGGTGCGGCCTCTGGGATCCTTGGCCCATGGACACTGTCCACGCGATGCGTACCGGTGAGATCCAGGCCCACCTCCCGAGTCTGCTGGAACAGGTGCCGGCACCCGCGTGGCTGCCCGGACTGATCGAGGCGAAGGCCGCCGCCGAACACGGGGCGATGGAGGGCCCGGACCCGGAGACGGTGGCTCGCGAGGTCGCGGCGCTGCACGAGGTGCTCGACACGGCCCAGCGGACGACCCGGCTGCCGGAGCGGCCGACCTGCTTCGGGGCGCTGGACGCACTCGTCGTACGGGTCCGGCTGGGGGAGTGAGCCCCTGGCCGGCGTGCCCGGCGGCCGTTCGCTCGGCCGACTTTCAGCCGCCGCCCAGCGCCGAGGCCCGCCGGGTCCGTACGAGGAACTCCTCCACCCGGGCCCGGTCGGGGCGGTCCGGCAGCGGGGACCGGCCGACGGCTTCCCCGCACTCCTCGGCCAGCCGCGCCATCCTGCGCTCCACCTCGGGCCACCCCACCTCGCCCCGCTTCACCGCGAGCAACTCCTCACGCCGCTCGCCGACATCGATGGTGAGTACCCCGGTGCGCAGCAGGTCTCCGGCGGACATCAGCAGGCGCAGCAGATGCATGGCGTGCTTCCAGCGCGGCGCTCCGTGCGTCCGCTCGTCGGCCTCCAGCTTCCGGCGCTGACCCGTCGCGTACCGGGTGAAGGTGGCGTACACCTCCCGGGACAGGAAGGCGTCGCGCAGCGCGAGGAGTTCGCGGCCGGTGTCGTCGATCCGCTCCACCAGCGGGGAGTGCAGGCACTCCAGGACGTTCGGGTTGGCGCGCAGGGCCAGCTCGCAGAAACGCTCCAGCTCCCACGAGAACTGCTCCGGCGCAGGCCCGTCCAGATGCGTCGGCGGCTTCTCGAACCGCCAGAACGAGGCGGTCGGCGCGAGGAACACCCCACGCCGGTCGATGTCGCTCCCCTCGGTCGCCAGCCCGAACGCACGCGATCCCATCACGCAGGAGTAGACGGTGTGGTCGCGGACGAGCGAGTCGGCATCGGGGCTGGTCATGGGCGTGAGGGTACGCGGGGGCGGGGTGCGGGTGCCGAGAGTTTCTCTCCGCCCGGATGATCGAAGACGCCCTTCCGGATCCTGGAAAGCCCACCCCGCCGTTTCCCGCCGGTCCAGGCCGTCTCACGCCGTCCGGATGGAGCCGCCGCTGACCGTGATCTTCTCGGTCGGCAGGGGGCGGGGCGCCGGGCCGGCCTCCACCGCCGCGTCCGTGATGCTGTATTTGCTGCCGTGGCACGGACAGTCGATCGTGCCGTCCGCCACCTTCGTCACCAGGCAGCCGGCGTGGGTGCAGACCCCGGAGAACGCCTTGAACTCGCCCTCCTTCGGCTGCGTCACCACGATCTTCCGGTCCTTGAAGATCGTCCCGCCGCCCACCGGGATGTCCGAGGTCCTGGCCAGTTCCGTACCCCCGGTGCCCCCGTCCGTCGCCGACGGTGACGCGGCCGGGGAGCTCTCGGTGTCCCCGTCTCCGCCTCCGGACGACCCGCACCCCGCCACCAGCGCCGCCGCGCCCGCGGTCGTGGCGGTCAGGACCGCCCTGCGCCGTGCGTCCATGGTTCGCTCCTCCGCTCGGACGGCCGCCGCCGGTACCTCACCCGGCGTGCGTCCGTGTCCGTCCCCGCCGGGGGCGAAGCCGCCTCCGGCACCACGCATCGTGGCGCCGTACGCGCCCCCGGCGAAGCAACCGGGCCGCCGCCACCCGGGTGGCGGGCCGGACGCGAAAACTCCCGGGCACCCGCGCCCCGCGTCTCACGGAGAGAAACGCCGGTCCCGGCCGCCGGACCGCCCCTCTACTCTGGCCACAGGGCGTCGACGGAGACGGACAGCGAGGGAGAGCGACGTGGCGGTACGAGCGGTCCGTGGAGCCGTCCAGCTGGACCGGGACGAGCCCGGGGAGATGGACGAGCGGGTGGGCACCCTGCTCGCCGCCGTGCTGGAGCGCAACGGCCTGAGCCATGAGGACCTCATCAGCATCTGGTTCACCGCCACCCCCGACCTCCGCAACGGCTTCCCCGCGGCCGCCGCGCGCCGCGGGCTCGGTATCGTCGATGTCCCGCTGATCTGCGCCCAGGAACTCGACGTCGAGGGGGCCATGCCACGGGTGGTCCGGATACTCGCGCACATCGAGACCGACCTCCCCCGGGCGCGGATCCAGCACGTCTACCTCGGCGCCACCGCCGCCCTCCGCAAGGACATCGCCCAGTGAGAACCGCCCTCGTCATCGGTACCGGACTGGTCGGCACCTCCGCCGCCCTCGCCCTGGCCGGCCGTGGCATCCACGTCCACCTCGCCGACCACGACCCCGCGTCCGCCCGTACCGCCGCGGCGCTCGGGGCCGGAACCGAGGAGCCGCCGGAGGGCCCGGTGGACCTCGCCGTCATCGCCGTACCGCCCGCGCACACCGCGTCGGTGCTGGCCGGCGCCATGCGCGACGGCGTCGCCCGGGGGTACCTCGACGTCGCGAGCGTCAAGGGCGGCCCCCGGCGCGAGCTGGAGGCGCTGGGGCTCGACCTGACCCCGTACATCGGTACGCACCCGATGGCCGGCAAGGAGCGCTCCGGCCCGCTCGCCGCCACCGGGGACCTCTTCGAGGGGCGGCCCTGGGTCCTCACCCCGACCCGGGACACCGACACCGAGGTGCTCAACCTCGCCCTGGAGCTGGTCGCGGTCTGCAAGGCCGTCCCCGTGGTCATGGACGCCGACGCGCACGACCGGGCCGTCGCCCTGGTCTCGCACACCCCGCAGCTGATCTCCTCGATGGTCGCCGCCCGGCTGGAGGAGGCCGACGAGACCGCCGTACGCCTGTGCGGGCAGGGCATCCGCGACGTCACCCGGATCGCCGCCTCCGACCCCCGGATGTGGGTGGAGATCCTCTCCGCCAACCCCGGCCCCGTCGCCGACGTGCTCGCGGGCATCGCCACCGACCTCGACGAGACGGTACGGGCGCTGCGCGGCCTGCAGTCCGCCGACGAGGAGAAGCGCCGTACGGGCACGGAGGGCATCGAGGACGTCCTGCGGCGCGGCAACGCCGGCCGCGTCCGGGTCCCCGGCAAGCACGGCGCGGGCCCCGCCTCGTACGAGGTCGTCGCCGTCCTCATCAGCGACCGTCCCGGCGAGCTGGCCCGGATCTTCGCCGACGCCGGCCAGGTCGGGGTGAACATCGAGGACGTCCGGATCGAGCACGCCACCGGCCAGCAGGCGGGCCTGGTCCAGCTCATGGTCGAGCCCAGTGCCGCCGCCGCGCTCGGCTCCGCCCTCACCGAGCGCGGCTGGTCGCTCCGCCCCTGACCACCTGGGTGGTGTCCGGCTCCGGGGGCCCCGCCCGCCCCCGGAACGCCGTCGGGCACCGGGCCCGGAGCCCGGTCCGCGGCGGGGTGCGTCCGATCGGGGTACAGGTGTGTCCCCCACACTCGGTAACCTTGGACCAGGCCGTACGTCGGCCGGCCCAGTCCCCGCCCGTCCCGCCCGTGTACCAGGAAGGTGCCCACCGCCGTGGAAACCGCAAGCTCCGCCGTGATCGTCGCCATCGACGGCCCCTCCGGCACCGGCAAGTCGAGCACCTCCAAGGCCGTCGCCGCCAAGCTCGGTCTGAGCTACCTGGACACCGGTGCGCAGTACCGGGCGATCACCTGGTGGATGCTGGCCAACGGCGTGGACGTCTCCGACGCGGCCGCCGTCGCGACCGCCGCGGGCAAGCCCGCGATCGTCTCCGGCACCGACCCGTCCGCCCCGACGATCACCGTCGACGGCGAGGACGCCTCCGGGCCGATCCGTACGCAGGAAGTCACCTCGAACGTCAGCGCCGTCAGCGCGGTCCCCGAGGTGCGCGCCCTGATCACGGAGCTCCAGCGCTCCATCGCCGCGGCCGCCGAACAGGGCATCGTGGTGGAGGGCCGGGACATCGGCACCACCGTGCTGCCCGCCGCCGACCTCAAGGTCTTCCTCACCGCGTCGCCGGAGGCCCGCGCGGCCCGCCGCAGCGGCGAGCTGAAGGGCGCGGACGTCGCCGCCACCAAGGAAGCCCTGATCAAGCGGGACGCGGCCGACTCCGGCCGCAAGACCTCCCCGCTCGCCAAGGCCGACGACGCCGTCGAGGTGGACACCACCGAGCTGACCCTCGACCAGGTCATCGAGTGCGTCGTCACCCTCGTCGAGGAGAAGCGGGCGGCGAAGTGACGGAAGCCACCCCGGTGCCCTCCGAACGCGGAGCGGCCGTGGGGCGCGGCATCGGAATCGGGCTGATGTACGGGCTGTGGAAGCCCCGGGTCCTCGGCGCCTGGCGGGTTCCGTCCGCCGGACCCGTCATACTCGCGGTGAACCACTCGCACAACATCGACGGACCGATGCTGATGGGTACCGCGCCCCGTCCGGTGCACTTCCTGATCAAAAAAGAGGCGTTCGTCGGCCCCCTCGACCCGTTCCTGCGCGGAATCGGGCAGCTGAAGGTGGACCGTACGGCCGCCGACCGCACCGCCATCGGCCAGGCGCTCGGCGTACTGGCGGACGGCGGGGCGCTCGGGATCTTTCCCGAGGGCACGCGGGGCGAGGGCGACTTCGCTTCGCTGCGGGCCGGACTCGCGTACTTCGCGGTACGCGGCGGGGCGCCGATCGTCCCCGTGGCGGTCCTGGGAAGCACGGAGGCCCGGGGACGGTTGATATCGGCGTTGCCCCCGCTGCGCAGCCGGGTGGACGTGGTCTTCGGCGACGCGTTCGACGCGGGCGACGGCAGCGGACGCCGGACCCGCAAGGCCCTGGACGAGGCCACCGTGCGGATCCAGCGGAAGCTGGCCGCGCACCTGGAAGACGCCAGGCGCCTCACCGGGCGTCCGGTCAAGACCTGAGTAGTGAGCCGCGTCACCGCGGCCCATCGATGATGACGTACAGAGGAACGGACTTCATGAACGACCAGATTCACTCCGACGGCTCGGACCACGAGCACGGAGCACTTGGCGACGCCGAGTACGCGGAGTTCATGGAGCTCGCCGCGCAGGAAGGCTTCGCCCCCGAGGAGATCGAGGGCGCCCTCGACGAGGTGGGAGCCGGCCCGCTGCCCGTCCTCGCCGTCGTCGGCCGCCCCAACGTCGGCAAGTCGACGCTGGTGAACCGCATCATCGGCCGCCGCGAGGCCGTCGTCCAGGACAAGCCCGGCGTCACCCGCGACCGCGTCACGTACGAGGCCGAGTGGGCCGGGCGCCGCTTCAAGGTCGTCGACACCGGCGGCTGGGAGCAGGACGTGCTGGGCCTCGACGCCTCCGTCGCCGCCCAGGCGGAGTACGCCATCGAGACCGCCGACGCGGTCGTCTTCGTGGTCGACTCCACCGTCGGCGCCACCGACACCGACGAGGCCGTCGTCAAGCTGCTGCGCAAGGCCGGCAAGCCCGTCGTGCTCTGCGCCAACAAGGTCGACGGACAGAGCGGCGAGGCCGACGCCACCGCCCTCTGGTCGCTCGGCCTCGGCGAGCCCCACCCGGTCTCCTCGCTGCACGGCCGCGGCACCGGCGACATGCTGGACGCCGTCCTCGAAGCCCTGCCCGAGGCCCCGGCCCAGCGCTTCGGCACCCCCGTCGGCGGCCCCCGCCGCATCGCGCTCATCGGCCGCCCGAACGTCGGCAAGTCCTCGCTGCTGAACAAGGTCGCGGGCGAGGACCGCGTCGTCGTCAACGAGCTCGCGGGCACCACCCGTGACCCGGTCGACGAGCTGATCAACCTCGGCGGCATCACCTGGAAGTTCATCGACACGGCCGGTATCCGCCGCCGCGTGCACCTCCAGGAAGGCGCGGACTACTACGCCTCGCTGCGTACCGCCGCCGCCCTGGAGAAGGCCGAGGTCGCCGTCGTCCTGATCGACTCCAGCGAGTCCATCAGCGTCCAGGACCAGCGGATCGTCACCATGGCCGTGGAGGCCGGGCGCGCGCTCGTCGTCGCCTTCAACAAGTGGGACACCCTCGACGAGGAGCGCCGCTACTACCTGGAGCGCGAGATCGAGACGGAGCTCGCGCAGATCGCCTGGGCGCCGCGCGTCAACGTCTCCGCGGTGACCGGCCGCCACATGGAGAAGCTGGTCCCCGCGATCGAGACGGCTCTCGAAGGCTGGGAGACCCGCATCCCCACCGGCCGGCTGAACGCCTTCCTCGGTGAGATCGTCGCCTCCCACCCGCACCCGGTCCGCGGCGGAAAGCAGCCCCGCATCCTCTTCGGCACCCAGGCGGGCACCAAGCCGCCGCGGTTCGTCCTCTTCGCCTCCGGCTTCCTGGAGCACGGCTACCGCCGCTTCGTGGAGCGCCGTCTGCGCGAGGAGTTCGGCTTTGAAGGCACCCCGATCCACATCTCGGTGCGGGTCCGCGAGAAGCGCGGCCGCAACAAGTAGCACGCGGCCCCGGACATGACGGAGCCCCGGACGCTCCCCCCTCACCGGGAGGGAAGCGTCCGGGGCTCCGTCACGTGTACGGGACCTGGCCCGAGGCCCGTCACAGGACCTCCGCGAGCGGCGGTGCCACGGCGGTCCGTCTCAGGGCTCCCGTGAGCCCGGGGGCAGAGCCGCCGGCTGCGGACGCCCGGCGTGCCGGCCCACCCGCTGCCAGGCGCCGCCCGTGCCCGAGCCGCCGCTCTGGGCAGCCGTACGCCCCTGCTGCGCGGCGGCGGCGGCGTGCCCGAAGCTCCCCGGGCGGGCGGCGAGCCTGCCCGGACCGCCGAAGCCCAGGAAGCTCAGACTCTCCTCGCCGCTGCGGTCACCCGGAAGCGCCCGGAACGATCGCAGATATTCGGAGTACAGCGCGTCGTAGATCGGGGTGGGCGACGAGCCCCCCGGGAAGTCCCTGGACGGGCGCATGCCGGGGATCGGGCTCAGCTGCTGGCGGGGCGGATCGTATGAGTGCACATACGGGCCAACGACCCCGGCGCCCGTCGGATGCGGCTCCGGAGGAGAAATCGGCACGCGACGGAGACCGGCGGGAGGCGTGGACACGATCAGGTCCCGGCCAGCGGCATCGAGGCCGCGACGAGCAGACCGTTGACCGCCGCCTTGTCCAGCGCGTCCCTCAGCAGGTCCTCGCGGGGCTGCTGGCCGATCGATCCGGCCGGCGCGGCGAACACCAGGACGTGCTGCGACTTGTTGGCCGCCGCCCGCCATCCGTCGGTGACCTGGAGCGGCTGGTGCGCCTGCCACCAGGCGACGGGGGAGCCGCCGCCGGTGCCCGGCTGCAGCACGGCGTGCAGCTGGCCCATGGCCAGCAGCACCGACCAGCCGGGCAGCGGCCCGGGCAGCCGGTCGAGGTCGTGGGCGTGCCGGAAGCCCTGCTCCTGGAGCAGCTGGAGGAACTCGTCGCCCCCGCTGCCGTCGGTGCCGGGCCGGGCGATCGGGCCGGTCGGCTCGACGACCAGAGCCGGGCGGAGATCGTCCTCGATGAGGACGAGTCCGCTGGTGATGCCGAGGACGGCCTGTTCGGGCATGAGACCCTCCGGGTTCTGCGGTTCGCTGCCGGTGATGCTGCGCACCGCGCCCTGGAGCTGGTCCTCCGCGACGCGCACGACCTGGGACGGGATGCAGGAGGCGTGGGCGAAGGCCAGGACGGCCGTCTCGTCCCCCACGAACAGCACCGTGCTGGTGCGTTCCTGCTCCGGGTTGCCGGGGGTGCGGCAGGAGGTGCAGTCGTAGCTGCCCGGGGCGTTGTCGCCGACGAGCAGCCGGTCTGCTTCGGCGTCGCCGATTTCGGCGCGTACGTCCTCGCTGACGTCGAGCATGCGGGGCACGGGGCGCTCCTAGGAGTCGGTGCGTGGCCGGGCGGGTCCCGGCTCATGCAAGAACAACGGACGATCCGTCGCCCGGGTCACGCCCGAAGCCGCACCGAAACGGCGTCCCCCGGGCGCGACGGGTACCCGGACCCCGGGCCGGGGCGCGCCGTACGGGGGCGGAACCACCGGCTCCGTGCCCGGTCGGCCCGCCGCCGCAGGGGGCCGGAGGGCCGTGCGGCGGACGTACCGGGGCCGTCGGCGCCGGGCATCGGGCCCTCGCGCGCGTACGGCCGCGTACAGCATCGGGGGCAGCATCGTTACGATTTTCGACGGCGGTTCTGCCCCGCCGGTCCGTCAGGAGGTCCGGACGTACCCGGTCCGCATGGGGCACGCGGGCGTCCGGTGCGGATGGCCGCCCGGCGCACGTGGCCGCCCGGGGACGAGGGCACCGGGACGCGGACGGAGGGTGTCCGCGAGTACTGGCAGACTCCGGGCATGTTGGAGACCTCGGCACGACTGCTGCGCCTGCTCTCGCTCCTCCAGGCCCACCGCGACTGGAGCGGACGACAACTGGCCGAACGCCTCGGCGTCACCCCGCGCACCGTACGTCGCGACGTCGACAAGCTGCGCGAGCTCGGCTACCCCGTCCACGCCAGTCCCGGTACGGGCGGCGGCTACCAGCTCGGTGCCGGGGCGGCGCTGCCGCCGCTGCTGCTGGACGACGACGAGGCCGTCGCGGTGGTGGTCGGGCTGCGCACCGCCGCCGGCAACGGGGTCGAGGGCATCGGCGAGACCTCGGTCCGCGCGCTCGCCAAGGTCGAACAGGTGCTGCCGGACCGGCTGAGCCGCCGGGTGGGCGCGCTGAGCGCCTTCACGGTGCCCATGATGCGCGGACCCGGGCCGGAGGGGAGCGCGGTCGACCCCGGGCTGCTGACCGAGCTCGCGGGCGCCTGCCGGGACTGCCGGCGGCTCCGGTTCGCCTACCGGGACCACGGTGGGGCCGAGTCGCGCAGACACGCGGAACCGCACCGGCTGGTGTGCGCCGAGCGCCGCTGGTACCTGGTCGCCTGGGACGTGGACCGGGAGGGCTGGCGTACCTTCCGGGCCGACCGGATCACGCCGACGCCGCCGCACGGCGCCCGCTTCACGCCCCGCCCGCCCCCGGCCGAGGACCTGGCCGCCTACGTGTCGCGGGGCGTCTCGACCACCGTCTACCCGGTCAGGGGGGTGGTCCGGCTGATGGTCTCCGCGGAGGAGGCGGCCTCCCGGATCAGCCCGTCGGCGGGTGTGCTGGAGCCCCTCGACGCCGACAGCTGCCTGTTCACCTCGGGAGCGGCGAGCCTGGACGTGCTCGTCGTCCACGTACTGATGACGGGGTTCGAGTTCGCGGTCGTGGAGCCCCCGGAGCTGACCGCGCGCATCCTGGCCGCCCGTGACCTGCTGACCTCGGCCTTGCACAGGTCTGGACATTCCGCATAGTGGACGCGCCGGACAGATGTGAGGGATGAGTGAGGGCGGGTAAGACCGGCATAAGAGCAGATGAATTCCCGGCGGCTCCGTCCGGTACGCGGATATTCCGGAGAAGGCCGCGAACCGGATCTTCGGCCGGGTCCTCGGCGTAATTCCCCGCGGCCGCCGAAACGTATGGCGCAAGGTCGTCCGCATTGTTTCATCCGTCGCGCCGGGCCACTTGTTCGACTCAATTGTTCGAGCCGAATACTGATGTGGATCTTGTGACACAAGTGTGACCGATGCCGCACCCGGAAGAGGCTCGCGAGCGGGCGCCCGCACGGCTGCTGACGCGCCCGAGCGGGCGCCCGCACGGCTGCTGACGCGCCCGGAGCCTGCCCGGGGGCACCTCGCACGCTCTACGGTGGAAGGCATGGCATCCCTACCGACCCCGCCCGCCCAGCCCGACGACCCGCCCGGACCGTACGTCGGCCTGGACACCACGACCGCCGAGCGGAGAGCCGTGGCGCACGGCTGGACCACGGTCCGCGCCGTCCCGCCGGGCACGGTCCTGACCATGGAGTTCCGCACCGGGCGCATCAACTTCCAGGTCGAGGACTCCACCGTGACCCGCTGCTGGATCGGCTGACCCGCTCCGGCCGCCCGGTCCGGACGTGGGCCCGGGTACGACGGAGGCCCTGGTTGGTCCGGACGTGGGCCTGCGACTGAGGCCCCGCCCGGTCCTGACGTGGGCCCGGGTACGACGAAGGCCCCGGCCGGAGCCGGGGCCTTCGTCGTGCGTGCGCCGCGCGCTCAGCCGCCCAGCGGCCGGGCCGGTGCGGCGGCGGACCGGGGCGGCCGGTCCGGATGCGACGGCCGCCGGGAACCGGCAGGTGCTCCCGCGGCGCGTTCCGTACGTACCGGGTGCGGAGCCGGACGGGTGCGGGCGGCCGCGCCGACGGGCATGAGCCCCGGCGCGCCCTCGGCGCCCACGCTCACGGCCACGGTCTCGCCGGGAGCGTTCGCGCCGACCGGCACCGCCGGACGGTGTCCGCCCGCCGCGACCGGGACGGAGGCGCTCGCCCTGCGGCGCCGTTCCTGCCGCCAGCGCTCGCGCGCCGCCAGGATCAGCTGCTCGGCGAGGGTGATGAGCGGCTCCACCCACGGCAGGGCCAGGAGGACCAGGAGCCCAGCCGCCCAGCCCAGCAGCACGTCGCTGAGCCAGTGCGTGCCGATGTACACGGTGGTGAGCCCCACGCCCAGCGACACCGTCGCCGAGATGGCCGACAGATAGCGCCGGGCCCTCGGGGTGGTGGCCAGGTAGGCGAGGATTCCCCAGGTCACGACGGCGTTCGCGGTGTGCCCGGAGGGAAATATATCGCCGCCTGCGAAGAGCTCGGCCGATCCGATCTGCGTCGCGTAGTGCGGGCCGAGCCGCCCGAGGAAGATCTTTACGCCGCCCACGGACATGTTGAGCAGCAGCAGCGCGGCCCCCAGCGTGAGCAGGGGGCGCAAGGTGTGCTGCCGCCAGGAACGCCAGCCGAGCCAGCTCGCGATCATCACCGCGGTCGGTCCCCGCTGCCCCAGCACGACGTAGTAGTCGAGGAAGGCGTGGAGTGACGGCCACTGCTGGTACGGCCGGAAGAGCATGACCTTCCAGTCCAGAGCCACCAGCCAGGACGAGACCAGGACCAGGTAGACGATGACGAGATAGAACGCCAACGTCCCGCCGAAGAGGGCCACACGGTGACGGCTCATCCGCGGGATCTCTATCTTCGGCGGTTCCGGCTCCCGGTCCAGCCGGGCAAAGATGTCGGTACGCACCCAATCGACGTTACAGCGAGTGAGTGTGTGACCCGGTCGATCCCACGGGTTTGTGATGACGATGTGATGTGACCCATGTCGCCGGACGTGCCGTTTTCCGGCCCCGGAGGAAAACCAAGAGGATCGGGTCTTCTCCTCCTTCCGGGTAGTTCCGTCAAGGCCGCGGTGACGGCCACTCCCTTTCACCGAGAAAACCGCCGACGGGAATTCCCGGCCCTTTTGCCGCTTCCCGTCCTCCGGAGATGGGCACCCCGTCCTCCCGGGGGCGGGAGCGCCGGGGAGCGGGTGCCGGCCCGGCACGGGTGTGGCGCACGCCACAACTCCCGTGACGGAGGGTATGAGCTGGGCCACGTGTGACAGCGAGGCACTCGCGTACGCTGACGGCTCACTCGCCCGTCGATGCCGGGCCCCGGGGGCGCCGCGCACCATTGCCGCTCCGGTCCGCCGAGCGCGAGGGACACATGGGAGGTACGCAGATGTCCGGGAGGAACACGGCCCCGAGCGCCCCGCGCCCGGCCACCGGCAAGAGCCCCGCCTCCGGTACGACCCCGAGCGG
This sequence comes from Streptomyces sp. NPDC001493, assembly GCF_053597235.1. Taxonomy (NCBI): domain Bacteria; kingdom Bacillati; phylum Actinomycetota; class Actinomycetes; order Kitasatosporales; family Streptomycetaceae; genus Streptomyces; species Streptomyces sp. NPDC001493. The sequence goes on along the minus strand of NZ_JBSFHV010000029.1, from coordinate 48,697 downwards.
GGACGGCACGCCTCCGAGCGGGGACGGCACGCCTCCGGGCAGGGACGGTACGGCTCCGAGCGGGGACGGCACGCCCCCCGGCGCCCCCGGCCGGAATCGGTGGGTCGTCCTCGTCGTCCTCTGCCTCAGCCTGCTGCTGGTCGCGCTCGACTCGACCGTGCTGCACGTCGCCGTGCCCGCCGTCACCGAGGACCTGCGGCCCGGCCCGGTGGCCCTGCTGTGGATCGTGGACGCCTACCCGCTGGTCTGCGCCTCGCTGCTCATCCTCTTCGGCACGCTCGGGGACCGGGTCGGCAGACGGCGGGTGCTGCTCTGCGGCTACGCCCTCTTCGGCGCGGCCTCCGCGCTCGCCGCCTTCGCGGGCAGCCCCGGGATACTCGTCGCCGCCCGCGCCCTGCTCGGGGTCGGCGGCGCGATGATCATGCCGGCCACCCTGTCGATCCTGCGCCAGGTCTTCCCCGACCGCCGGGAGCGGGCCGCCGCCATCGGGGTCTGGACGGCGGTCGCCGCCGTCGGCGCGGCCACCGGGCCGGTCATCGGCGGATTCCTCGTCGAGCACTACTGGTGGGGCTCGGTCTTCCTGATCAACGTCCCGCTGATGGCGCTGGTGCTCCCGGTCGGGCGCCGGCTGCTGCCCGAGTCGCGCGGCTCCGGCGAAGGCCCGTGGGACGTGCTCGGCGCGCTGATGGCCGCCGCGGGGGTGCTCGGCGCCGTCCTGGGCGTCAAGCGGATGGGCGCCGGGGAGGGCGTGCTCGACCCGGCCTCGCTCGTCCCGCTCGTGGCCGGCGTGCTCTTCCTCGTCCTGTTCGTCCGCCGGCAGCGGCGGCGCACGCACCCGCTGATCGACATCGGCATGTTCGCCCGGCCCGCCTTCGCCACCGCGGTCGGCTGCATCGTCCTCGCCATGCTCGCCCTGGTCGGCCTTGAACTCATCGCCGTCCAGTACCTCCAGCTCGTCCTGCATCTCAGCCCGCTCCGGACCGGTCTGCGGCTGCTCCCGCTGACCTTCGCGGCCATGGCCGCCGGGGCCACCGGCACGTACACGCTGCGCCGCCTCGGCCCCCGCAGGATGGTCGGGCTCGGCTTCGTGCTGACGGCGGGGTCGGTGCTGCTGCTGACGCCGATGGGCGGACACGACCGCCCCGTCCTGATGACGGCCGGCTTCGTCCTGCTGGGCTTCGGGCTCCAGACCACCCTCTTCGGGGCCTACGAGTCGATGCTCAACGACGCTCCCGCCGACCGCGCGGGCGGTGCGGCGGCGATCGGGGAGACCTCGTACCAGCTCGGCGCCGGGCTCGGGATCGCGCTGCTGGGCAGTGTCATGAACGCCGCCTATGCCCCCGGCCTCACCGCCCTGCACAAGGAGGGCGTACCGGCCGCCGCGGGCAGCGCCGCCGCGCACTCCCTCGGCGAGGCCTACCAGGTGGCGGACCGGCTCGGCGGCCCGGCCGGAGGGCTGGTGCGGTCCACCGCGCGGCACGCGTTCGTCCACGGTCTCCACCTCACCCTGCTGGTCAGCGCCGGACTGCTGCTGCTCGGCGCGCTGGCCGCGCTGCGGCTGCCGCGCTCCATGGAGTGCGCGGCGGACTCCGGCCGTACGGGGACGGAGTCCCGGATCGCCGGCCCCCGCACGCCGGACCACCGGGAGCGGGGCGGTCTTCCGGCCGGCCGTGAGGTGCCCGCGGCGCGACGCGAACCGGCCGGGGCGACCGGCTCTGGACGCGCGTCCCGCTGAGCCGTAGCGTCGGCCGAGTAGCCCGACTACCACCGCTAGTTTTTCGGGGTCCGTGCCCGTGACGCGTCCGGCCCCGGACACCGCGCGAGCCGCCGGAGGCACCATGCAGAGCACCGACCACGACCGGCCGAAGCCGCCCCCCTTCGATCCGGGCGACCCGATCGGCATCGACGACCTCCTCGGCCCCGAGGACCTCGCGATCCGCGCGACCGTCCGCGCCTGGGCCGCCGACCGGGTACTGCCGCACATCGCCGAGTGGTACGAGAAGGGCGAGCTGCCCGTCATCCGCGAGCTGGCCCGCGAGCTCGGTTCGCTCGGCGCGCTGGGGATGTCCCTCCACGGGTACGGCTGCGCGGGCGCCTCGGCCGTCCAGTACGGCCTCGCCTGCCTGGAGCTGGAAGCCGCCGACTCGGGGATCCGCTCACTCGTCTCCGTACAGGGATCGCTCGCCATGTACGCGATCCACCGCTACGGCTCCGAGGAGCAGAAGGAACGGTGGCTGCCCGCCATGGCGGCGGGCGAGATCATCGGCTGCTTCGGGCTGACCGAGCCCGACCACGGCTCCGACCCCGCCGGGATGCGGACGCACGCGAAGCGCGACGGGGACGACTGGGTCCTCACCGGCCGCAAGATGTGGATCACCAACGGTTCGGTCGCCGGGGTCGCCGTCGTCTGGGCGCAGACGGACGAGGGTGACGCGGGGCGGGGCGTCCGGGGATTCGTCGTGCCCACGGACAGCCCCGGATTCTCCGCGCCGGAGATCAGGCACAAGTGGTCGCTCCGCGCCTCCGTCACCAGCGAGCTGGTGCTCGACGGGGTGCGGCTGCCCGCCGACGCGGTGCTGCCGGGCGTGCGGGGGCTGCGCGGCCCGCTCAGCTGTCTGAGCCACGCGCGGTACGGGATCGTCTGGGGTGCCATGGGTGCCGCGCGGTCGAGCTTCGAGGCTGCCGTCGACTACGCGCGGACCCGGGAACAGTTCGGCCGGCCCATCGGAGGCTTCCAGCTCACCCAGGCCAAACTCGCGGACATGGCGGTGGAACTCCACAAGGGCATCCTGCTCGCCCACCATCTGGGCCGCCGGATGGACGCGGGCTCGCTCCGCCCGGAACAGGTCAGTTTCGGGAAACTCAACAACGTGCGGGAAGCGATCGAGATCTGCCGCACCTCACGCACCGTCCTCGGTGCCAACGGGATCTCGCTGGAGTACCCGGTGATGCGGCATGCGACGAACCTGGAGTCGGTGCTCACGTACGAGGGCACCGTCGAGATGCACCAGCTGGTGCTGGGCAAGGCGCTCACCGGCCTGGACGCCTTCCGGTAGGGCCGCCCGGCCGAGCGGGACGGCGGGCCGGAGTCCGGGGCGTCGTGGCGAGCGCCCCGCTCAGCTCTGGTTGAAGAAGCCGCCGGTCTGCCGGCCGGAGGCTTCGCCGCTGACCACGTGGGTGTGGGCAGGGGTCAGCAGGAAGACCCGGGTGGCGACCCGGTCGATCGAACCGCGCAGGCCGAAGATCAGCCCGGCGGCGAAGTCCACCACGCGCTTGGCGTCGGCGGGGTCCATGGCCGTGAGGTTCAGGATGACCGGGACGCCGTCCCGGAACAGCTCGCCGATGGTGCGCGCGTCCCGGAAGCTGTCCGGGGTCACCGTGGCGATGCGGCGCTCCCGCTCCTCGGCCGCCTCGGAGGCGACCTGGACCCGGGGGTCGGTCACCCATGCCTGGCCGTGCGTGCCCGTTTCGGCGCCTTCGGAGTACTCGTCGTCGTAGTAGCGCTCGTCGTTGTCCTCCACGAGGCCCAGCCAGGCGCTCGCCTTGCGTACCGATCCCATGGACGCCTCCTCTCACCGCGGTTCTCTGATGTTCCGCATGTCTTTCGTATCCCTATGGTCGTCCATCATGCGGATAGCGCGCCAAGTGGATAGTCGGCGCGCAGGCGATTCGTGACGCTACTGATGCAGAACATGTGGCGGTTCGTCAGGGTTCCGACCGAATAAGGGGGCTTGTAGGAAGAAAATAGGATGCCCGCGACCGTACGGGTGATGTAGAGGGCGTACGAGTGAACGACCGGATCGGTACGATGACCGACGCGTGGGTGTGCGAGGCGTCGCCGGCCCGTCGTTCAGTTTCTCGGGGGGAACGCTCGTGTTCGGAATCGTCAGGCCCTGTACGCACCGGCTGGGCGAAGGGCTCAGAGCCGAGTGGATGGCCCATCTCTGCGGGCTCTGCCTCGCTCTCCGCGCCGACCACGGACAGTTCGCCCGGATCGTGACGAACTATGACGGCCTGATCGTCTCGGTCCTGACGGAGGCTCAGACCGGGCCGGTTCCGGCGGGACGGCGCACCGCCGGTCCGTGCCCGCTGCGCGCCATGCGGACCGCGCCCGTCGCCATGGGCGAGGGGGCGAAGCTCGCCGCCGCCGTCTCCCTCGTGCTCGCCTCCGCCAAGGTGCGCGACCATGTCGCGGACCGGGACGGGCTGCTGGCGCACCGTCCGGTCGCCGCCGCCGCCCGCCGGGTCGCGGCGGGCTGGGACCGGGCCGGGGCCCGGAGCGGCGCGGCCCTCGGCTTCGACACCGCGGTCCTGGTGGACGCGGTGGACCGGCAGGCCGGGATCGAGGCGCTGGCCGTGACGGGCACCCCGCTGCTCGTCGTCACCGAGCCCACCGAGACGGCCACCGCCGCCGCCTTCGCGCACACCGCCGTCCTCGCCGGACGGCCGGGCAACGCGGCCCCGCTCGCCGAGGCGGGACGGCTCTTCGGGCGGCTGGCCCACCTCCTGGACGCCGTGGAGGACCAGCGGGCGGATGCCGAGGCGGGGGCGTGGAACCCGCTCACCGCCACCGGAACCCCGCTCGCCGAGGCCCGGCGGCTCTGTGACGACGCGGTACGCGGGGTGCGTCTCGCGCTGGCCGACGCGGAGTTCAGCGACGGCAAGCTGGTACACGTCCTGCTGGTGCACGAACTGCGCCGCGCGGTGGACCGGGCCTTCGCCACCGACTCCTGCGCGCACCGGGGTGCGTACGGCCCGCCTCCCGGCAACCCGTACGCGCCCGGTGACCCGCACGCACCCGGTGACCCGCACGCACCCGGGGGGCCTGCGGCACCGCCGCCCGAGCCCCCGCGACCGCCCCGCGACCGGCGCGGGCTCATCGCCGGCTGCCTGGTCTGGGCAGGGCTCGCCTGCACCTGCCAGATGTGCTGCGGTACCTACGACGGCCCCTGGTCGCGCGAGCGGCGCGAGGGTCTCTGCAACGACGCGGACTGCGGCGACTGCTGCGACGGATGCGACTGCTGCTCGAACTGCTGTGACGGATGCGGCTGTTGCGACTGCGACTGCGGTTGCGACTGCTGAACCGCGGCCGCGCGGGCGGCGCCGGGAAGGCCCGGCACCACCCGCGCGGACTCACGAGGTCCGTGGGCTCACGAGGTCCGTGGACTCACGAGGTCCGTGGACTCACTTGATCTCGGGCGGCGAGATCTGCGAGGTCTCGATCGCCGAGTCGGAGGTGCCCCACTTCTTCAGGATGCGGTCGTAGGTGCCGTCCGCCTTGAGGCTGTTCACCGCCGCCTGGAAGGCCGGGGCCAGCGGGGTGCCCTTCTTGAAGGCGAAGCCGACGTCGAGCCGCTTGAACTCGTTGAGGAAGCGGATGTCCTTCTGCTGGGTCACCGCGTACCGCAGCCCGTTGATGGTGGACATCACCACGTCGATCCGGCCCTGCTGGAGGCCGATCCAGATGGACGTCGGGTCCGCGAAGGTCTGCACGGTGTAGGGCTTCTTGCCCGCCGCGGTGCAGAGGCCCTTGTTCTTCTCCAGCGTCACCTCGAAGGTCGTTCCCGCCCCGGTGGCGACCTTCAGGCCGCAGAGCTGGGTGAGGTCGGTGACCTCCTTCAGCTTGCTGTCGTTCCGCACGGCGAAGCCCTGGCCGTCGTTGATGTAGGTGACGAAGTCGATCGTCTTGCGCCGCTCCTCGGTGACGCCGAAGTTCCCGGTGCCCAGGTCGTACTTGCCGCTGCCGAGCGCCGGCAGGATCGCCTCGAAGGAGGCGATCTCGCGGTGGAGTTTCAGGCCGAGCTTGCGGGCCACCGCGTCGGAGAAGTCGATGTCCGCGCCGGAGAGCGTCTTGCCGTCCGCCTCGTAGAACGAACTCGGTGGGGAGCCGGCGGTACTGGCGATTCTCAGCGTGCCCGCCGAGCGGACGTCCGCGGGCAGCAGGGCCGCGGCGGCGTCGTCCTTCTTCACGGAGGACACCACGTCGTTCTTCGGGGTGTCCTGGGCGGGGGCGCCGGCCGCCTTCGCCGTGGTGGGCTCGCCCGTTCCGCACCCGGCGAGGGCGAGGGTGGCGGCGGTGATCAGGGCGAAGGTGACGGTGTGGCGGGTGCGGGGCATGACGGAGCTGCTCCAGATTCGTCGGGGGCGTGCCAGGGCGTGCCAGGGCGTGCCGGAAGTGCCGGGAGGTGCCGGTGGACGGGACGTGCCGGGGTATGCCGACCGGCCCCGCCGGCACGGCCCGGGGGCAGTGCGGGGCGGAGCGGAAGGCCGTCAGTGGTGCGAGGGGAGGGGAGGGTGCTGTCGTGCGGGTGAAGTCACGCGGGGAGGAACGCTCGAAGACGCGCGAGGGCGCGAGCGTGCGGAGAGGAGCAGGGGGTCAGCTCAACAGGAACAGGACCACACACGACCGAAGTCGATGTGGGAGCGGGTGACCAGCCACTGCTGCGAATACATGCGCCCAGTGGAACAGGCATTCGGTGGTGCGTCAACTGCCGCCCGGGCAAGGCTCACAGTGTGGACAAGCTTGACAGGGGGGTGCGTACGCCGCTTATCTCATAGGCGGACCAGTGCTGAGGGGCCTGGTCCGCCTCGTGCCCGCTGTGAAGCCGCGCCCCGTGTTCGATCCCGCATCCACGGAGCCCCAGCATGTCCGCGCAGACAGAATCCCTCACGCCCGCACCCCTCTCCTCCGACACCACGTCCGCGGCGGACCCACTCGTCCCCGAAGGCGCCGGCAAGGACGTCGTCCCTCGCATCGTCCCGGTGCGCCGCACCGGCCAGTGGGTGGCCGCAGCCGTCGTCCTCGTCCTCCTCGGCCTCGTACTCGTCTCCGTCGTCCGCAACAAAGCCTTCCAATGGGACGTCGTCGCGCAGTACTTCGCGACCGACTCCGTACTGCGCGGGCTCGGCCTCACCCTCTGGCTGACGGCCGTCGTCATGGTGCTCGGCTTCGGCCTGGGGGCCCTGCTCGCGGTGATGCGCCTCTCGGGCAACCGTGTACTCCGGGCGACCAGTTGGGGGTACGTCTGGCTCTTCCGGTCCACCCCGATCCTGGTCCAGCTGCTGTTCTGGTTCAACATCGGCGCCCTCTACCCCACGATCCTCGGTGTCAACACCGTGAACCTCCTGGGCCCGGTCACCGTCGCCGTCGTCGGACTCACCCTGCACGAAGCCGCGTACGCCGCCGAGGTGGTGCGCGGCGGCATCCTCTCCGTGGAACGCGGGCAGCTGGAGGCCGCGCAGTCACTGGGCCTCGGACCCTGGCGCCGGTTCCGCCGGATCGTGCTGCCCCAGGCGATGCGGTCCATCGTGCCGCCCGCCGGCAACATGCTGATCGGCACCCTCAAGGGCACCTCGATCGTCAGCATCATCGCCGTGCAGGACCTGCTCTACTCCGTCCAGCTCGTGTACCACCGCACCTACGAGATCATCCCGTTGCTGCTGGTCGCCACCATCTGGTACGTCGTCATCACCTCTCTCCTCAGCGTCGGCCAGCACTACGTCGAGCGCTACTACGCACGCGGAACGGCGGACGCCCGATGACCCCCGCACCCACCCTCGTCGTCATCGGCGCCGGACCCCGCGGTACCGGACTGATCGAGCGCATCGCCGCCAACGCCGCCGAGCTGTACGCGGGCCGGCCGCTCGACATCCACCTCGTGGACCCCCACCCGGCCGGCGGCGGCCGCATATGGCGCCACGACCAGTCCCCGCTGCTCTGGATGAACTCCATGGCCGAGGACGTCACCGTCTTCACCGACGACACGGTGCGCCAGGAGGGCCCGGTCCGCCCGGGACCCGCCCTGGACGCCTGGGCCGAGGAGGTCAGAGCGGGCCGCATCACCATCGACGCCGAACCCGCCGTCCTCGCGGAGATCCACGCCCTGAAAGGCCAGGACTTCCCCACCCGCCGGCTCCAGAGCACCTATCTGCGCTGGTTCTACGAGGAGTCCGCCGCCGCCCTGCCCGCCGGGGTCACCGTGCACGAGCACCCCACCCGCGCGCTGCGCGTCACCGGACCGCGCGACGGCCGGCAGCGGGTCTGGCTGGAGGGGCGCACCGAGCCTCTCGTGGCCGACCTCGTCGTCCTCACGGTCGGCCACCTGGACGCCGAACTGGACGACGAACAGAAGGAGTTGTCAGCCTTCGCGCTCCGTCACGAACTCGTCCACCTGCCGCCCGACTTCACCGCCGACACCGACCTCGGCGCGCTCCGCCCGGGCGAGCCCGTCATCGTCCGGGGCTTCGGACTGGCCTTCGTGGACCTGATGGTGCTCCTCACCGAAGGCCGCGGCGGCCGGCACGAGGACGGCGTCTACCACCCCTCCGGGCGCGAACCCGTCCTGTACGTCGGCTCCCGGCGCGGCGTCCCGTACCACTCGAAGATCGGTTACGGCTGGGAGGGCGAGCGCCCGCCGCTCCCGCACCACCTCGGCCCCGAGCGCATCAAGGAACTCCTCGCGTCCCCGGACCCGTTGGACTTCCGCCGCGACGTATGGCCGCTCATCGCGCGCGAACTCGCCCACGCCCACTACCACCGGCTCTTCACCGCGCACCCCGAGCGCACCACCACCTCCTGGGAGGAGTTCCAGCGGAGTCACGAGGCCGCCGGCCCGGACGGCCCCGAACTCGCCGAGCTCGTGGCCCGGTCCGTCCCCGACCCCGCCGACCGGCTCGACCTGGACCTGCTCGACCGGCCTCTCCAAGGGCTCACCCTCCCCGACCAGGACGCCCTCCAGGAAGCCTTGCGCGACTACATCACCGCGGACCTGACGCGCCGTCACGACCCGTCCCGCTCCTCGGATCTCGCCGTCTTCTTCGGGCTCCTCTCCGCCTACGTACAGCTGGTCGCCCTCGGAGACACCGGCGACAGCTGGCACGGCTTCTTCAGCTACCTCGCCTCCGGCCCGCCCGGCCCCCGGCTCGAACAGCTTCTCGCGCTCTCCCGCGCGGGAGTCGTGCGCTTCCTCGGCGCCGACATGACCGTCGAGACCGACGAGGAACACGGCGTCTTCCGGGCCGGCAGCCCCACCGTCCCCGGCGCGCACACCGAGGCCCGGGCGCTCGTCGAGGCACGCCTCCCGTCCCCCTCCCTCCGGCACACCAGCAGCCCGCTCCTGCGCGGACTGTACGAGGACGGGGCGTCGGTCACCGGCAACGGCCTTCTCCAGGTCTCCCCGCAGGACGGCCGGATACAGGACCGCGACGGCACCACCCACCCCCGTCGCTTCGCCCTGGGCCCCTTCACCACGGCCCGCGCGTCGGGCGCCTTCACCCGGCCGCGCACCGGAGGCCCCGCGTTCAGCCAGAACGACGCCACCGCCCGTACCGCACTCGCCTTCCTGCGCGCCCTCTCCGAACGCCCCGTACTCGCGAACTGACCCCGCCGGAGCCGCGCCACGCCCGGGCCCGCGTCCGTCCCGAACGCGTCCGCCGCCCGAACCGCGTGCCGGCCGCCCCGAACCGTGTCCGCCGCCCGAACCGCGTCCAAGGAAATGCCATGTCGCTCACCACCACCGAAACACCATCCATGGTCGAGATCCGCTCCCTGCACAAGAGCTTCGGCTCGACCGAGGTGCTGCGCGGCATCGACCTCACCGTCCGGCCCGGCGAGGTGACCGTCGTCCTCGGCCCCTCCGGCTCCGGCAAATCCACCCTGCTGCGCACCATCAACCACCTGGAGAAGGCCGACCAGGGCTGGATCACCGTGGACGGCGAGCTCATCGGCTACCGCAGGGACGGCGACAAGCTGTACGAACTGCGCGAGCGCGAGGTGCTGCGCCGGCGGACCCGGATCGGCTTCGTCTTCCAGAGCTTCCACCTCTTCCCGCACCTCACGGTGGTGGAGAACATCATCGAGGCGCCCGTCTCCGCGCTGCGCCGCCCCCGGGACGAGGCGATCGCCGCGGCCGAGAGCCTGCTGGAGCGGGTGGGCCTGGCCGACAAGGCGCAGGCGTACCCGCGGCAGCTCTCCGGCGGGCAGCAGCAGCGGGTCGCCATCGCGCGCGCCCTCGCGCTGGAGCCGAAGCTGCTCCTCTTCGACGAGCCGACCTCCGCGCTCGACCCCGAACTCGTCGGCGAAGTCCTCGACGTGATCAAGGACTTGGCCGAGCAGGGCACCACCATGATCGTGGTCACCCACGAGATCGGCTTCGCCCGCGAGGTGGCCGACACCGTCGTCTTCATGGACGAGGGGCGCATCGTCGAGCAGGGCCCGCCCTCCGAGGTGCTCGACCGCCCCGCGCAGGAACGCACCCGCGCCTTCCTCTCCAAGGTCCTGTGAACGAGAGCCCCTGAGCAGGGGCCCCGGCCCGTCCCCCTCCGAACGACTGTCGCCCCCAACCCCCCATTGATCCCGGAAGGCCCGCATGACCACCGGCAGACCCCTCCACCTGGCCGCCGAGATCGGTGGCCCGCCCCGATACGAGCCGGACCACTACCTCGGTCTGGCGCGGCTCGCCGAGGGCGGCGCCCTCGACTACGTGACCCTCGGCGACTCCTTCGCCCGGCCCGGGCCCGACGCGCTCTCCGTGCTCGCCCGGATCGCGCCCGCCACCGACCGGATCGGGCTCGTGCCGACCGTCGACACCACGCACACCGAGCCCTTCCACGTCTCGTCCGCCGTCGCCACCCTGGACTGGGTGAGCCGGGGCCGGGCCGGCTGGACGGCCGACGTCTCGACCACCGGAGCAGTGGCCCGGCTCTTCGGCCGCCGCACCGCCGAACCCGCCGAGGCCCTGTGGCCCGAGGCGGGCGAGGCCGCCGACGCGGGCGCCCGGCTCTGGGACAGCTGGGAGGACGACGCCGAGATCAGGGACACCGCCACCGGCCGGTTCATCGACCGGGACAAGGTGCACCACATCGACTTCGAGGGCGAGGCCTTCTCCGTACGGGGCCCCGCCATCGTGCCGAGGCCCCCGCAGGGCCGGCCCGTCACGGTGATCGACGGCACCACCGCCGCCGCCCGGGCGGTCGCGGCCCGCCACGCGGACGTGGTGCACATCCGCGCGACCTCGCCCGAACAGGCCACCGCCGCCCGTGCGGACGTCCACCGGCTCGCCGCCACGCACGGCCGTTCCGCGCGCGAGCTGCGGGTGCTGGTCGCGCTCGCGGTCGACCTCGGCGACGCGGAGACCACCCCCGAGCACGGGCTGGCGAGCGGGCCGCCGCTGGCCGGCCACGGCACCTACTTCCGGGGCGGGCCGGTGGACCTCGCCGAGCTCATCTCCCAGTGGTACCGGGCGGGCGCGGCGGACGGCTTCCACCTCACCCCCATCACCCCGGCCCGCGACCTCGAAAGGATCGTCAACGGCACCGTGGCCCTCCTCCAGCACCGCAGCCTCTTCCGTACCTTCCACCCCGGCCACACCCTCCGCGAGCACCTCGGGCTCGCCCGCCCCGCCAGCCGCTACGCGCTCGCCCGGACGGCGGGGGAGCAGCGATGACCGAGCACCGGCAGATGCATCTGGCCGCCCACTTCCCGGGCGTCAACAGCACCACGGTCTGGTCGGACCCCCGGTCCGGCAGCCAGATCGACTTCGCCTCCTTCGAACACCTGGCGAGGACCGCCGAGCGCGGCAAGTTCGACTTCTTCTTCCTCGCGGAAGGGCTCCGGCTGCGCGAGTACGACGGGCGCGTCCACGACCTCGACGTCGTCGGGCGGCCGGAGTCCCTCACCGTGCTGAACGCGCTCGCCGCCGTCACCGACCGGCTCGGGCTCGCCGCCACGGTCAACGCGACCTTCAACGAGCCGTACGAGCTGGCCCGCCGGTTCGCCACCCTCGACCACCTCAGCGGCGGTCGCGCGGCATGGAACGTGGTCACCTCCTCGGACGCCTTCACCGGCGAGAACTTCCGCCGGGGCGGCTTCCTCGACCGGGCCGACCGCTACACCCGGGCCGCCGAGTTCGTCTCCACCGCGCGCGAGCTGTGGGACTCCTGGACGCCGGACGGGACGCCCCGGCCGTTCGCGCACCGGGGACAGCACTTCGACATCTCCGGCGAGTTCACCCTCCCGCGGTCCCCGCAGGGGCATCCGGTCGTCATCCAGGCCGGGGACTCGGACGAGGGCCGCGACTTCGCGGCCTCCGCCGCCGACGTGATCTTCACCCGGCACGGCACCCTGGAGGCCGGCCGTACCTTCTACGCGGACGTCAAGGGGCGGCTGGCGGCGTACGGCCGGGGCCCCGACGACCTGAAGATCATGCCCGGGGCCAGGGCCGTGGTCGCCGACACCGACGAGGAGGCCCAGGAGTACGCCGCCGAGATCCGCCGCCTCCAGGTCTCCCCGCAGAACGCGATCCTCGCCCTCGAACAGGTCTGGGGCCGCGACCTGTCCTCGTACGATCCCGACGGGCCGTTCCCGGTGATCGACCCGGATCCGGACTCCGAGTTCGCCCAGGGCCGGGTCAGGATCGCCGACCCGTTCGCCGTGGCCGCGCGGTGGCGGGCGCTGTCGGAGGAGAAGGGGCTGTCCATCCGGGAAACCGTGATCGAGACCACGACCCGGCAGTCCTTCGTGGGCAGCCCGGAGACCGTCGCCGCCGAGATGACCGACTTCGTCGACCAGCGGGCGGCGGACGGGTTCATCCTCGTCCCGCACCTCACGCCCGGCGGTCTCGACGACTTCGTGGACCGGGTCGTCCCCCTGCTCCAGGAGCGCGGCGCGTTCCGGTCCGAGTACACCGGTTCCACTCTGCGGGCACACCTCGGGCTGGCCGAACCCGTATGGAAAGGTTGAGCACATGAGTACGAACGCGAACGCGACGCAGGAGTGGCAGAGCTGGCACGAGGGGCGCGTCGCCGCGGCGGCGGCGCCCTACGGACCGCTGGCGCTGGCCGGTACGCACTGGCTCGCCGACTACCCGGAAGGGCGAATTCCGGCCGTCCCGGGGGAGTGGCGCGAGGACGGCGACGACCTGGTGCTCACCGCCGGGGCCGAGGACGGTCTGACCGTCGACGGCAAGCCGCTCACCGGGGAGGTACGCCTCCGTCCCGACAGCGGGCCGGTCGACGACGCCCGGGTGGCCCTCGGTGAACGGCGCTTCGTCGTGCTCCGCCGCGAAGGCCTCTGGGCGGTCCGTGACTTCGACCCGGCGGCGCCGAACCGGCACGCGTTCAGGTCGATCGAGGCGACGCCGTACGACGCGCGCTGGAGCCTGGCCGGCACCTTCCGCCGGTACGAGGACCGCACCGTCCGGGTGAAGAACGCCGACGGTGTCGAGCGCGGTCTCCAACTCGCGGGCGAGGCAACGTTCGTCGTGGACGGAGCCGAGCACACCCTCCAGGCCGCGGTCGAGCCGGACGGCTCGCTGTGGATCGTCTTCGCCGACGCGACCAGCGGTGACAGCAGCTTCCGGTTCCGCTTCCTGCGGCCCGCGGCCCCCGCCGCGGACGGCTCGGTGACGGTCGACTTCAACCGTGCCCTGCTGCCCCCGTGCGCCTTCGCCGACCACTTCATCTGCCCCTTCCCGCCGCCGGGCAACACCCTTCCCGTCGCCGTCCCGGCGGGGGAGCGGAAGCGGCTCGACGGCTGAACCCGTGTCTCCTCCCCCGGCCCCGGCAGCAACCACGCTGCCGGGGCCGGGGCGTTCCCGCGTTCGTACGGCCCGGGGGGCGGCCGAAAGGCGCCCTTGCGCCACGCGCGGCCGGTCCCAAATACTCCCAACCAGCGCTTGTCAGGAACACGGCATCCGCATAGCGAACGCGTGTCGGAAGCCCGACGCCCGACTGCGCCTCACGGGTCCGCCACCCCACGGACGGGCCCCTGATTCCCCTTTGGAGGAACGCGAAGTGAGGATCAAGCGCACCACCCCCCGCAGCACCACCGCCAGACGCAGCAGGGCCGTCGCCGTCGCGGCCGGTCTGGTCGCCGTAGCGGCGCTCGCCGTCCCCGCGGCCAACGCCGAGTCGGCCGGAACGTTCAGCACCGCCCAGCTCACCGCCGCGAGCGACGCCGTGCTCACCGCCGACGTCCCGGGCACCGCCTGGAGCGTCGACCCCGCCACGAAGCACCTCGTCGTCACCGTGGACAGCACGGTCACCCAGGCCGAGATCGCGAAGATCAAGGAGACCGCGGGCGACGAGGCGGGCGCCCTGCGCATCGAGCGCACGGCCGGCACCTTCAGCAAGCTGATCTCGGGCGGCGACGCGATCTACGCGAGCAGCTGGCGCTGCTCGCTCGGCTTCAACGTCCGCAGCGGCAGCACCTACTACTTCCTGACCGCCGGGCACTGCACCGACGGCGCGGGCACCTGGTGGTCCAACTCGGCCCACACCACCACGCTCGGCACCACCTCGGGATCCAGCTTCCCGGGCAACGACTACGGCCTGGTGACGTACACCAACAGCACTGTCACCAAGAGCGGCACCGTCGGCAGCGTGGACATCACCGGCGCGGCCAACGCCACCGTCGGCCAGTCCGTGACCCGCCGCGGCTCCACCACCGGCATCCACAGCGGCACGGTGACCGGCCTCAACGCCACCGTCAACTACGGCAACGGGGAGATCGTCTCCGGCCTGATCCGCACCAACGTGTGCGCCGAGCCCGGCGACTCCGGCGGCCCGCTCTACTCCGGCACCCTGGCGATCGGCCTCACCTCGGGCGGCAGCGGCGACTGCACCTCGGGCGGCACGACCTTCTTCCAGCCCGTCACCGAAGCACTGAGCGCGTACGGAGTCAGCGTCTTCTGACCCCGGCCCTTGGACCTCGGCCCCCGGCCCCTGGCCTTGGCCCCTGACCCTGCGGTCCGCCGGAGTCCATCGGGGTCCAACCACCCCGTGGGCCCCGGTGGCCCCACGGACCCGGCCCGCGGATCGGTCCCGTGACTCCGCAGGCCCCGCCGAGCCCCCGTTCGTTCCGGACGGGGGCTCCCGCGCGCCCCCCGCTCTGCGCGATGATGGCCGTACGGTCGGACGCAGAGGAGCGACGGGGGCGGACGCCATGTCCGTGACGAGGCACGTCCTCCGGCCCCCGCAGACACCCAGGGGGTTCCAGGCCCGTGCATCGCATCGGAGTGACCGGACACCGTTCCATTCCCCCGGAAGCCCACGCCCACGTGCGCGAGGCCTTGCGCACGGCGCTGTGCGAGGCCGGGGACCCGCTGGAGGCGCTCTCCAGCCTCGCCGTGGGGGCGGACCAGCTCTTCGCCCGGCTGGCCCTCGCGCGCGGCGCGCGGCTGACGGCGGTGATCCCCAGCGACGACTACGAGGAGTGCTTCGACGAAGAGGGCGACCTCAAGCGCTACCTCGCCCTCAAGTCCCTCGCCGCGCGGGAGGTCCGGCTCGGCTTCCCGCACTCCACGGACCAGGCGTACTACGCGGCCGGCGCCTGGATCGCCGACCACTGCGACCGGCTCGTGGCCGTCTGGGACGGCCTCCCGGCCCGGGGCCTGGGCGGCACCGGCGACATCGTCGCCTACGCACGCGCCCTGGGCCGCCCGGTCACCGTGATCTGGCGTGAGGGCGTACGCCGCGACTGAGCGCACACGCGCAGATGACGAGCTGTCACATGCGGTGCCGGGCGAGCCAGTCCGTGTGCTCGGGGGAGACGATGCGCTCGGTCTCGAAGACCGCCGCCGGCCACTGGCGCTCGGTGAGCGAGGTCTCCATCGCCGCCTGCATCGACTCCAGGTCCTTCTCGACCACGGAGTGCGCCGAGACCAACGGGTGGTGCCGGCGCATCTCGTTCCAGGCCAGGCACGCCGCGGCGGCGGCCGACAGTACCCCGGTCAGCCCGAAGGACCGGCCCGTCCCGAAGGTCTGCACGAGGCAGAGGGCCAGCGCCGGCGCCGTCAGCGCCGCGACCGTGCTCGACCAGACCAGCGCACTCCGCCGGGAGGCCAACTGCCGCCTCCGGTACCAGCGGCGCTGCTCGATGAGCCGGTCCCGTACGTACGTCTCCTTGCGCACGGTGAACGCCTTGTCCCGCAACTCCCGCATGGACTCGGTGATGATCCCTCCGTCCGGCCCGTCCAGACCGTCGCGGGGATCGGACCAGCCGGCCTTCCGCAGCTCCTGGAGTCCCTCCTCCAGCCTGCTGGCGAACACGGCCTCGGGATGCTGCGTGGTGGTGTCGTACGGAGAGCCGTGCACCGCGTAGCGCCAGCAGTTCGACTTGATGAACTCCGCTGCGGAGCGGTTGAGTTGCCAGTGCGACTTCGCTTTGCGCTGCGAGGCGAAGAGAGTCGCGACCAGAACGCCCGCGTAGGCCAACGCCCCCAGTAAGTCCAGGAGTTGCAGCGAGTCCCCGACCTCCACGCTCCAGGGCAGTGCGGCGGGTATCGCCCCGAGGACGAGGAGCGTCAGCTGGAAGCGGGTCGTACGGATGGCCTCCCGCTGCCGGGCGACGGCGACGGCGTCGGTGCGGTGGAAGAGTTCGGGCAGGTCGGCATCCCTGAAGACCATGGACCGCAGGGGTTCAGGAATCGCTGTCATGTCCGCTCCGGTGATCGAAACAGGGGGAGCCCTGTTGACGGAATGGCCCAATCCGCCAATCGAGCAACTTCCGTTCTCGAATGGAGGTATACAGGCCTGGGAAGATGTGCTCGCCGAGATTCTGAGGGTAAAGTCGTGACGCCGGACACTGCAATGGTGCAGCTGGCCGGCGCAGTTTCCATGTCCGGAACGAGCCAATCAAGGACGGCCGTCATGACCCACGCATTCCCCTCCTCCTTCGCCACTGCGAAGATCAGCCGTGTGCCGCTCTCCAAGATCGAGACCGCCGGTGGCGACGCGGCCGAAAAGCTCGGACGGATCGTCACGGTTCCGGGCGGTCGCTCGAACAGGACGTCGACGTTCAACTCTTCGCTCTGATCCGAGTTCACCGAGGGGGCGTGCCGCGGCCATAACGCCGCGCACGCATGGCCGACGCACCTGGTGCCGATGGCTAGACTGGCGGAATGACAGGACCCCCGGTCCCATTCCGTGAAATCGTTCTGAAGGTTCACAGCAGATGTGATCTCGCCTGTGATCATTGCTATGTCTATGAACATGCTGACCAGAGTTGGCGAACCCGCCCAAAAACAATCTCTGACCAGGTGATTCGACGGACGGCTCAGCGATTGGCCGAGCACGCCGGGACACATGCACTGCCCTCCGTGTCAGTGATCCTGCACGGAGGGGAGCCGCTACTCGCGGGCCCCGCGCGTCTGCGCCGCATCTGCGAGGAGTTCGGCTCCGCGCTCGCCGGAGTCGCCGAACTGGATCTCCGTATCCACACCAACGGCCTTCAGCTCAGTCCACGGTACTTGGACCTCTTCGCCGAGTTCGACGTCAAGGTGGGCATCTCCCTCGACGGCGACCGGGCGGCCAACGACCGCCACCGGCGCTTCGCCGACGGCCGCAGCAGCCACCCCCTCGTACTCAAGGCCGTGGAACTGCTCCGGCAGGAACGCTACCGCCACCTGAACCTCGGCCTGCTCTGCACGATCGACATCGCCAACGACCCGCACGCGGTGCTCGACGCCCTGACCGGACTCGAACCACCGCTCATCGATTTCCTCCTTCCGCACGCCACTTGGGACGACCCGCCGCCGCGTCCCGACGGGTCGCCCGTCGCCTACGCCGACTGGCTCCTCGCGATCTTCGACCGCTGGCAGGAGCAGGGGCGTCCGGTACCGGTCCGGCTCTTCTCCTCGGTGCTGTCCACCCTGAGCGGCGGGCCGAGCCTCACCGAATCGCTCGGGCTGGCCCCCACCGACCTGGTCGTCGTGGAGACCGACGGGCAACTGGAACAGGTGGATTCGCTCAAGAGCGCGTACGAGGGCGCCGCCGCCACGGGCTTCGACGTCTTCACCCACTCCTTCGACCAGGTTGCCGCCCATCCGGGAGTCCAGGCCCGTCAGCTCGGTCTGGCAGGCGTCAGCGAGGACTGCCGCAGTTGCCCCGTCGTACGTTCGTGCGGCGGCGGGCTCTACACCCACCGCTACCGCTCCTCCAACGAGTTCGACAACCCGTCCGTGTACTGCGCGGACCTGGAGGCGCTGGTTCGCGGGATCGAGGAGCGGACGGGGTCGGCCCTCGTCTCTCCCGCCCTGTCCGGCCCGGCCGGGACGGCCGCCGAGCACCACGAGCTCACCCGCACGCTGCTGGCCGGCCTGCACGCGCTGCTCGACGGCCTCGCGGGCGAGCCCTGGGCGCGGGCGTGGGAGGCGGCGGGTGCCTTGGAGGGGTCGGCGGCGGGTGTCGCGGGCCTCGACCACGTGCTCGCCCACCCGTACGCGCGTTCCTGGCTCCAGGAGACCGTGGAGGGCCTCCACTCCGACCAGGACCGGGCCGTCGCGGAGGCCTCGCGGCTCACCTCGTACGTGGCCGCGGCGGTCCTGCGGGCCGGTGCGACGGACGCCGTGCCGGTGGTCCACCGGGGAGCCGGGCTGTTCCTGCCCACCCTCGGCGAGCTGACGCTCGACGGTGCGGGCGACCACGGGACGGTCCTCGTCCGCGGCGTGCCCGGCGGCTTCGTGGTGGAGCGCGGGAGCGGCGAGGAGGTGCGCGTCGCGTTCGGGGAGCCGGGCGGCGGCTGGCGGCCGGTCCGACGGCTCGCGGTGGCCGGCCTGCCCGGCTGGGCCGTCGACGATCTCGACCCCTACCGGGACTGCTACGCGGCGCCCGCCGCCGGCCGTCTGGAGCCCGAGGCCTTCGAAGCCTTCGGTGCGGCGCTCGCCCGTGCCTGGGCCCGGATCGAGGCGGTGGCTCCGGCGATGGCCGCGGCCATGGCGGAAGCGGTGACCACCATTACCCCGCTGGCGCGCGGCTGCCGGGCCGAGCGCCCTCGTGGCCACGGAGCGCTCGGAGTCCCGGTGGATGCCGACGGCCCCGGAACGGCGGTCGGGATGGTGAGGGCGTACCGCAGAAGTGAACTGCGGGCCCTGTGCGACGTCACGGACCTGTACGCGGCGGACGGGGACTGGGAGTATCTGTCGCCCTGGGACGGCAGCGCCGTTCCGTTCTCCCGTCTGCTGGCCGAGACCCATGAGCGCGTGGGCGTCGGGCTGTTCGATCCGGAATTCCCGGCGGGTGTGCAAGAAGCGCTCGACCTGCTGGAAGGGGCTCCCGAAGCGACCGTCCACGGGAAGCGTCTGTTGGACGTGATCCGAAAGGAGCTCAGCGGTGCGCAGGGGGTCAGCAGGAACGGCGACTCCGGGACAATCTTCGATCAAGAAGGTAAGTGATCGAGGCTAATGGGGAGATGACTGAAAAGGGGCGGTGAATGACCGAAGATCGAAGGGGTGAAGAGCGGCCCGCTCCGGAATGATGAATTCGCTCGCATTCACTCCGTAGTGTCGGACGTGGGTGCTCACACAGGACGGGGGTCGTGTGCACGCATGACGCAACAGCGAGCGTCGGACCATCGGCCGTACTTCTTTCTCAGTTACGCGCACACACCGGGGTACGGCGGTGGAACGGACCCGGATATGTGGGTCGAACGCCTTTTCCAAGATCTCTGCGGCCATGTGATGGCCATGACCGATCTCCCCGCGGGCACCACCGCGGGGTTCATGGACCGGGAAATACGATCCGGTGAGGGCTGGTCGGAACGGCTCGGTGCGGTGCTCGCCACCTGCCGGGTCTTCGTTCCCCTGTTCTCACCGCGCTACTTCGCCAGCGAGATGTGCGGCAAGGAGTGGTACGCCTTCGAGCAGCGGGCGATCCATCATCGCGCCCGCTCCAACCAGCCCGCCGAGGCGATCGTCCCGGCGCTCTGGGTACCGGTGCCGCCCAGTCAGTTACCGGGCTCCGCCGAGCGAATACAGTTCAACCACCGTGATTTCGGGGAACGTTACGTCAGTGACGGGCTCTACGGCCTGATCAAGCTCCGGCTCTTCGCCCAGGAGTACGAACGAGCCGTGTACGAGCTGGCCAAACGCATCGTCACCGTCGCCGACACCGTGCGGATCGACACCGGAAGACCCGTCGACTACCGCCTCGCCCCCAGCGCCTTCGGGTCCCGCAGCAGCGGTGCGGGGGCGCCGAAGCCGATGCGGATCACCATCGCCGCACCCACCCGCCACGATCTGCCGCCCGGGCGGGACGAGGCCTACTACGGCGACAACCCGCAGGACTGGAACCCCTACCACCCGGCCGCCGCGCGCCCCCTGGCGTACGTCACCGAGGAGCTCGTCCGCTCGCTCAACTACCAGGCCGTGATCGGCTCGTTCGACGAGGACCAGGGGCAGTCCGAGAGCCAGGGACTGTCCGCCGACAAACGGGCACCCACCACACCGGAAATCCTCATCCTCGACCGGTGGGCGCTCCGGGACGAGGACCGCCGCCGCAGGCTCGCCGCGTTCGACGCCGACAACAGACCCTGGGTGACCCTGGTCGTGCCGTGGAACCGCGACGACCCGCAGGGCACCGCCGAGGAGGCGGAACTCACCGCGATCCTCGAACAGACCATGCCCGTCAAGATGAGCCAGGGACGCGCCTTCTGCCGCGTCGCGGCCAAAGGAGTGCCCACCATGGAGGCGTTCGGCCAGATCCTGCCGCAGGTCGTCGAAGTCGCCGCGCAGCAGTATCTGCGCAACGCGACCGCCTACCCGCCCGCCGCGGGCGGCGGGCACGGCGAACGCACCCGGCTGACGGGGCCCATGGGCCACACGCAGTTCATACCCGACACGCTCGACCCTGGGACGCAAGCGGAGGACGTATGACAGCCGGCCGTGACGGGCGGATCGTCACTTTCTACTCGTACAAGGGAGGCACGGGGCGCACCATGGCCCTGGCCAACACCGCCTGGATCCTGGCAGCCAACGGCAAACGGGTTCTGGCCGTCGACTGGGACCTGGAGGCGCCGGGTCTGCACCGGTTCTTCCACCCCTTCCTCGACCCCGCCACCCTCGGCGCCACCACCGGTGTCATCGACCTCATCACCGAATACGCCTGGGCCGCGACCAGCCCCGCGCAGCGTCCCGACGACTGGCACCGCGACTACGCGCGCATCCAGCAGCACGCCGTCTCCCTGACACCGGAGACACTCGGCTGGGAGTTCCCCCGGGGAGGAACCCTCGACTTCGTCTCGGCCGGCCGCCAGAACCGCGAGTACTCCGCCGCCGTCTCCACGTTCGACTGGGACAACTTCTACGACCGGCTCGGCGGCGGCAGCTTCTTCGACGCCCTGCGCGACGACATGAAGGCCAACTACGACTACGTCCTCATCGACAGCCGCACCGGCCTCAGCGACATCGCCGACATCTGCACCGTCCACCTCCCCGACGTCCTGGTGGACTGCTTCACCCTCAGCGACCAGTCCATCGACGGCGCCGCCTCCGTGGCCCGCCAGACGGCCGAGCGCTACAGCGGGCGGCCGATCGCCATCTACCCCGTCCCGATGCGCATCGACGAGGGTGAGAAGGAGAAGGCCGACGCCGGGCGGGCCCTCGCCCGCTTCAAGTTCGACCGGCTGCCGCGCAACCTGTCCGGCGACGAACTCACCGCCTACTGGGGAGCGGTGGAGATCCCGTACCGCCCCTACTACGCGTACGAGGAGACGCTCGCGACCTTCGGCGACGAAGCCGGGCTCACCAACTCGCTGCTCTCCGCCTTCGAACGGCTGGTGGCGGTCGTCACCGACCAGGAGGTCACCTCCATGCCACCGGTCGCGGAGGACGTCCGGCTGCGCATCCGCGACGCGTTCACCCGGCGCAGGCCCACTCTCCCCGCCGACATCTTCCTCAACTACGTCGCGGAGAACCGGATGTGGGCGGACTGGATCGATTCCGTCCTCACCCGGGCCGGCTTCCGCGTCGTACCGCGCGACGTCTCCACCGAACGCGAGGACCGCGAACCGCCCGTCACCGCACCGGAGACCGCCGCCCGCACCGTCGTGCTGCTCTCCAGCGCCTACCTCAAGTCCCAGCGCGCCACCGAACTGTGGCAGCGCTCCAGCGCCGAGGACCAGACCGGCGGCCGGCGCCAGATCCTGTTCCGGGTCGGGGACGTCCGGCTCACCTCCACCTACATCGACCGCAACCCGGTGGACCTCTTCCGGCTGGACGAGGCCCATGCCGCGGCCGCCCTGCTGCGCGCGCTGGACCGCCCGGCCCACCTGGGCGACGGGTCGACGCCGGGACCACGGTTCCCCGGCACGGTCCCGAAGATCTGGAACGCCCCGCCGCGCAACCCCGGATTCACCGGACGCTCCCTGGTGCTGGAACGCATGCGGGACCAGCTCGGCGGCGGCCTGGCGGTGGTGCTTCCCCAGCCGCAGACCCTGTACGGCCTCGGCGGCGTCGGCAAGACGCAGGTGGCGCTGGAGTACGTGCACCGCTTCATGGCCGACTACGACCTGGTGTGGTGGATCTCCTCCGAGCAGACCGACGACGTGGTCGCCGGACTCGCGGAACTCGCCGCCCGGCTGGGCACGCAGGGCGGCGACGACATGGCGGCGGCCTCCAAGGAAGCCGTCGACCTGCTGCGCCGCGGGGTGCCCACCGACCGGTGGCTGCTGGTCTTCGACAACGCGGACGACCCCGAACGCATCCGGCGCTACTTCCCCCAGGGCGGCTCCGGCCACATCCTGGTGACGTCGCGGAACCAGACCTGGTCGCAGCACGGCGACGCGCTGCCCGTCGACGTCTTCCTCCGCGAGGAGTCCGTCGAACACCTCCGCCGCCGCGCCCCCGGTCTCAGCGAGGAGGACGCCGCGCGGGTGGCCACGGCCGTCGGTGACCTGCCGCTCGCCGTCGAGCAGGCCGCCGCCTGGATCGCGGAGACGGCGACTCCCGTCGACACCTACCTCGACCAGCTCGCCGAGCAGGCCGCCCAGGTGCTGTCCCTCAACCAGCCGGCCGGTTACCCGCAGCCCGTGGCCGCCACCTGGAACGTCTCCATCGAGCGGCTCAAGGAACGTTCGCCCGCAGCGGTGCGGCTGCTCCAGCTCTGCGCCTTCTTCGCACCCGAGCCGATCAGCGCGAGCCTCCTCTACAGCAAGGAGATGATCGAGGCGCTCAAGCCGTACGACTCCTCCCTCCAGGAGAAGCTCGTCCTCGGCCGGGTCATCCGGGAGATCGGCCGTTTCGCGCTCGCCAAGGTCGACCAGGTCTCCAACTCGATCCAGGTGCACCGGCTGGTGCAGGCCGTCATCAAGGCGCAGCTCAGCGAGGAAGAGCAGCGGGAGGCCCGGCACGTGGTCCACCGCGTTCTGGCCGGGGCCCGGCCGGACGACGACGAGCCCATCGACAACCCGGAGAACTGGGCGCGGTTCGCCACCATCTGGCCGCACCTGGGGCCGTCCGGGGCACGCCTCTGCGGGGAGCCGGAGACCCGCAGGCTGCTGATCGACCGCGTCCGCTACCTCTGGAAGCGCGGCGACGTCCGCACGGCTGCCGCGCTGGGCGCCGAACTCCGGGCCAGCTGGGCGGAGATGCTGGGAAAGGAAGACATCCAGTACCTCTACCTCTGCTTCCACATCTCCAACATCTACCGCTCGCGCGGACGTTACGTGGAGGCGAAGGAGCTCGACGAGATCACGCTCCAGCGGCAGCGCGACATCCTGGGTGCGGAGCACCCCCACACCTACATGACCACGAGCAGCCTGGCGACCGACCTCGGCATGCTCGGGGAGTACGGCCGGGCGATCGAGCTGGCCAACGAGGCCCGTGAGGGGTTCGGGCAGATCTTCCACGAGGGCCACCCGAGGACCCTCGCGGCGGCGAACAACCTGGCACTCAACCTGCGGCTGGTCGGGCAGTACTCCCGGGCCAGGGAGCTCGACCAGGAGGTGTACGACCGGCGCAGCGAGGTGCTCGGCGCGGAGCATCCGTACAGCCTCTCCTCCGCGGTGAGCCTCGCCCGCGACCTGCGCGACGTGGGCCGGTACGAGGACTCGGTGGCGCTGCTCAGCCGTACGTACGACAGCTACAAGAGGACGCTCGGCCCCTCCTTCCCCGGCACGCTCTCCGCCGCCAAGGCGCTCGCGGTGGCGCTGCGCAGGGCGGGGCAGCTGGAGGACGCCCGCAGGCTGACGCTGGCCACCCGGGCCCGGTACCGGGCGAAGTACTCCACGCCCAACCCGGAGTCGCTGGCCTGCGACCTCAACCTGGCGGCCGACTTCTACGCGATCGGTGAGGCGGTCCAGGCGAGGGACGCGGCGCGGGAGGTGGTCGAGCAGTACCTGGTGGTGCCGGGGGAGCGGCACCCGTACACCCTGGCCGCCCAGAACAACCTGGCCGTCTACCTGCTCGGCTCGGGAGAGGCGGAGGAGGCGGCCAAGATGTCGCGGCGGGTCGTCGACCTGATGCGGGAGCTGTTCGGCAGGGACCACCCGCACACGCTCTTCTGCGTGATGAACCTGGCCAGTGCGACCGCGGCGCTCGGGGACGCGGAGCTGGTGCTGGAGACGGAGCAGGTCCTCGCCGGGCAGCTCGGCAAGGCTCTGGGGGCGCAGCATCCGGAGGCGCTGGCCATGGTGGCGAACACGGCGGTCACGCTGGAGGACCTCGGCCGGCGCGAGGAGGCCCAGCAGCTGCGGGCGCGGATCGTGGGGGAGCTGGCCCGCCAGCTCGGCGACGACCATCCGATGACGCGGATCGCGCGGGACGGAAGGAGGTTCGAGCGGGAGCTGGAACCGATCCAGGTGTGAGCGCACGGGAGGGGCGGGCCACCCGGCCGGTGGTCCGCCCCTCCCGCGCGAGGTGTTCGCTCAGTTCATCGACACCGCGCCGGAATCGTCCTTGTCCAGAAGCCAGTTCAGGACCCGCGGGAGCACCGACAGGGCGTCGAAGTGCGCCGCCGCCGGCTCCAGCACGGTGGTCGCGCGCGGAATCCGGCCACCCAGCCAACGGGAGTGGCTGGCCGGTGAGAAGACGTCCTTCTCGCCGTGCCAGAGCATCACCGGGCAGGTGATGTCGGCCGGGTCGAAGCCCCACGGCCGGCTGAACGCGAGCGCGTCGTCGATCCAGCCGTAGGCCGAAGTGCGCAGTCCCTCACTGTAGTTGCGCAGCAGCAGCGAGCGGATGCCCGCGTCGTTCACCACCACCCGGTCGGAGTCGGTCAGTTCGCGTCGCAGGTCGTCCAGGAGCCGTACCGGGTCGATCCGGATCTCGGCCGAGCGGACGATGAAGGACTCCGTGAGGCTGTCCGGGTCGGCCGCCGCGGTGGAGTACGCCAGTACGTTGGAGGCGGCCATCCCCTCGAACCAGTCGAGCCCCGGGGCGTCCCAGGGGGCCAGGGTGACCAGGGCGGCCGCCCTTGTCACCCGCTCGGGCATCAGCGCCGCGCAGGCCAGGGCGTGCGGTGCGCCGCCGGAGCGGCCCACCACGGCGAACCGGTCCAGATCGAGGGCGTCGGCGATGGCCCGTACGTCCTCGACGACGTCGCTCACGGTGCGGCCCGGATGCCGGTCGGACTCGCCGTAGCCGGGCCGGTCGTAGGTGATGAGCTGGGTCTGGCGCTGGTACATGACCATGCCGCGCGGAGCGGGTCCGAGCCTGCTGCCCGGGGTTCCGTGCAGCAGGAAGACGGGTCTTCCGCGCGGGTCCCCCTGCCGCTCCACGATCAGGTGACGTCCGTCCGCCACGCGCACCCGGTTGCGCACCCGTACCTCCTCAGGTCGCCCGGCCGCCCGGGCGCGGCGCGCCCGGTACGTGCTGCCCCTTCGATGATGGGCCATCAACGGCCTTGTGCGCACTACCTGTTGGGAGAGGAACGGGGTCATACGGTATGTGCGCCCCCTGAAGGTGCTCCCGGGGTTCCTGGTGCGCCGGGACCGGTGCCCGCGGCCTGCCCGGCGTCCTCGGCGGGCCCCGTCCGGCCGTGCCGCAGGGAGAGCAGCAGGGTCAGGGCCGTACCGACGACGGCCCAGGCGGAGAGGACCAGCAGGGAGCCGGTGACCGCGTTGCCCCGGAAGTAGGCGATCGAGCGGGCGACCCAGGTGCCCGCGCCCGGGGGCAGGGCCGGGCCGATCGTGCGCCAGAAGTCCGGCAGCATCGGCAGCGGGAAGGCGCCGCCCGCGCTCGGGTTGCCGGCGATCACGATGATCAGGACGGCCAGTCCGATGCCGACGATGCCGGTCAGCGCCTGCAGCGCGAGGGTGATCATCCCGGTGGCGAAGACGACCAGCGCGCCCAGCCCCGCCAGTGCCCAGGAGCTGCCGGGCAGCGCGCCGAGGACGGGGCCGATGATGATCGCGCCGCCGATCCCGCCCAGCACCGCGTACACCGCCATGGCCAGGGTGCGGATGAGCGCCCGCCGCGCGTTGGCCGGCCGGGAGCCCGCGCTGATCGCGAGGATCGAGGCGCAGAGGTACCCGCCCACGCACCACCCGACGACCAGGTAGAACGACGAGAGCCCGTCGAAGTCGTCGGAGGAGGCCGGGGCCACGTCCACGACCCGGACGGTGCGCTCCTGCCGGGCCAGGACCTCGGTGGTGATCTTCCCCAGGGAGTTGGCGAGCGCGGAGCCGCCGCCGGAGGCGACCAGCACGGTGTCGGTCGTGCCGGACGGGTTCACCACCAGCGCGCCGTCGATCTCGCGGTCCATGATCTGCCGGCGCGCCTCGGCGGCGTCGGCCACGGCGCGCGGGTCCAGCGGGCCGCCCGGCAGCCCGTCCAGCGCGGTGATCAGCTGCGGGGACACCTGCGGCGGCGCCACCACACCGAAGGGGACGTCGGTGGGTACCGGCCGGTGCAGGGCGCCCACGTAGGAGGCGATGAAGAGCAGTTGCAGGACCAGCGCGCCGAGGACGAGCAGGGCGGCCCGGGGGGTGACGGCCTGTTTGACCTCTCCGGCGAAGTTCATGCCCCCACGCTCGATCCGCCCGGCGTCTCGCGCAGGCGGGGCGGGCCGAATGGCGCAAGGGGCGGGAGACCGGCGCGCCGGTGGCGTCTCACGCGGCGGGCGGGCGCCTGCGCGGTGTCCGTGCCGGTGCCCCCGCCGGTGCCGGTGCCAGGGTCGCGGGCCGTACGGCCCCGGCGCCGAAGCGGCGGCGGGCCCGGTCCGAGGCGGCTTCGGCGGCGCGGGACCGGTCGTCGACCGGGTCCAGGGAGAGCTGGCGCGGGGCGTCCCCGGCCGGCGAGAGGCCGTCCGCGCGCAGCGTGTAGGCGCGCACCCGGGCGCGTTGCAGACCGAGCGAGTCCAGCAGCCCCAGGGCGGTGGCGGCGAGGAGGGGGGAGTGGCCGGTGGGCTCGGGGGAGGTACGGGTACGGGTGCTGGACGTCCGGTCGGCGTACCGCACGGTGAGCGTCAGGCGCCCGGCGACCTGGTGAGCGGCCCGCAGGCGTTGGCCCAGCCGCTCGGCGAGCCCCAGCACCGCCCGGTGGTGGAGGCCGGGATCGAGGCAGTCCCGGTCGAGCACCCGGTCGACGGAGAGGTGGGCCGCGGGCTCCTGCGGCACGACCGGGCGCGGGTCGCGGCCGTGCGCGCGTTCCGCCAGCAGCCGGGCGGGACCCACGCCGAGCAGACGCTGGAGGGTCAGCGGCGGCAGGTCGGCGATCTGGCCGATGGTGTGCACGCCGTACCGCCCGAGCGTGGTCGCGGTGGCGCGGCCGATGCCGGGCAGCGCGGTGACCGGGCGGGGGCGCAGCCAGGAGTCCGCGCGGTCGCCGGGGACCTCCGTGGTCTGCCCCGGCCCGGACGCGTCGGCCGCCATGGCGGCCAGCATGCGGTTGCCCGCGAGCCCCGCGCCGCACTCGATCCCGTACAGCGCCAACAGCCGGAGCATGACCAGCTGCACCAGGTCGTACGGGGTCAGCCCGAAGTAGCGCAGTGCCGAGGTGAGGTCCAGCTGGACGGCGTCGGGCGGTACGGCCTGGACGTGCGGGGTGATGCCCGTCATCAGCTCGACGATGTCGGCGTACCGCTCCTCGTCCGGCACGGCGTGCAGGTGGAGATGGGCGATGTGGCGGCGGGCCGGACGAGGGGGCGTCATCCCGCGCTCCCCTGGCTGGTGTGGCCGAGCTTGCGCAGGTCGGCCGAGCGGCTGCCGGCCGGCTGGAGGTCGGCGTACGGGTGCAGTCGGGCGCCGGAGGTGCCGTTGGCCAGAGTGCGCCCCGGCTGCGCGGGCGTCGGGTGCGGGCGCTCCCCGCCGAGCAGCGCGAGCGCGGCGGCGGGGCCGTCGTCGCGGCGGGCCGCCGCGATCCGGTCCAGGTCCCAGGCCATGGTGCCGACGACGGACCGCCGGTTGCCGCGCACCTGCACGGTGCCGCGCACCAGCAGCAGCCCGCTGTGGAAGACGGTGTGCGCGCACGCCGGGTGGGAGTCCTCGAAGAAGACCAGGTCGACCATGCCCGAGCCGTCCTCCAGGGTGACGAAGATGATCCGCTTGCCGCTGGCGATCGGCGGCGTCTGGGTGGAGGCCCGCACCCCGGCGACGAGGACCTGCTGCCCCTGGCGCACGTCGGCCAGGTGCGCGGCGTCCGTCGCGCCGATCTCCCGCAGCAGCCGGTGGTGGTGGACCATGAGGTGCCGGGACACGTCGATGCCCAGTGTGTTCAGCTCGGCGTCCAGTGCCTCGCGGCCGGTCATCTCCGGCAGACCGCTCGGCTCCGCCCCGCCCGCCGCCCCCGCGTCGAGGGCGAGCTGCCCGTCGCCGGCGGACCGGGCGCGGGACTGCCGGTGCAGCTCGGCGACGTGCAGCAGCAGGTCCCGCCGGGTGAGCCGGCCCCCGCCGAGCCCGCCGAACGCGCCGATCTCGACCAGCCGTTCGGCCAGCGGCCGGCTGGGACGGGCCCGCTGCCAGAAGTCCGACAGCGAGTCGTAGGGCGCGCCGGCCTCGATCCGGGCGCTCTCGTCCTCGGTGATGCCGCGTACGGCGGACAGCGCGAGCCGCACCCCCCACCGCTCGTCGCCGGTCCGCTCCACCACGTACCGGGTACGGGAGCGGTTGACGTCCACGGGCAGCACGGGCACGCCCCGGCGGCGGGCGTCGGCGACGATGACGCGCCGGGGCCACATCCCGGGGTCGTGTTCGAGCAGCCCGGCGAGGAGGAACGCAGGGTGGTGCGCCTTGAGCCAGGCGCTCTGCAGGGCCGGTACGGCGAAGGCCACCGCGTGCGCGCGGCAGAAGCCGTAGGCGCCGAACGCCTCCACGGTCGCCCACACCTTCGCGCGGACCTCGGGGTCGTACCCCCGCGCCGACGCGCGGTCGTGGAACCACCGGCCGATGGCGGGCAGCCGCTTCCGGTCGCCGAGCGCCCGGCGGGCCACCTCGGCCATCGCCCGGTCGCAGCCGGTCATCACGGAGAGGGTCTCGATGATCTGCTCGTGCCAGATGGTCACCCCGTAGGTGTCGGCGAGAACCGGTTCGAGGTCCGGGTGGGCGTAGGCGGGGGCCCGGCCGTGCCGCGCGGCGACGTACCGCTCGGGCATGCCTCCGGCGACCGGTCCTGGGCGGAAGAGGCTGATGTCGGCGATGACGTCCTGCGGGTTGCGGGGCTGGAGACGGGAGAGGAGATCCTGCTGACCGGGCGATTCGAGCTGGAACAGCCCGATCGTCTCGCTCTGCTGGATGAGCTTGAACGCGAAGACGTCGTCGAGCGGCACCTGCGCCGGGTCGTCCAGGTCGATCCGGTCGCCGGTCGCGCGTTCGATCTCGTCGACGGCGTGGGCCATCGCGGACTGCATCCGCACCCCGAGCACGTCGAGCTTGATGTTGCCCAGCGCCTCGACCTCCTCCTTCGCCGCCATGGCCATCGGGTAGTCGCCCTGCGGGGTGGGCTGCACCGGCAGCCGGTCGAGCAGGCCCGCGTCGCTGATGATCACCCCGCACGGGTGCATCGCCATCCCGTGCACCAGGGAGTCGAGCCCCTCGGCGAGCTCCCACAGCGGCCCGTACCGCTCCGCCCGCGACGCCAGCTGCCGCAGCTCGGGCAGCTCCGCGAGGGCGCTCGTGATGTCCGAGGCCCGCAGGTGCGGGAAGCTCTTGGCGATCCGGTCGACCTCGTCCGGCGCGATGCCGAGCGCGAGACCGGTGTCCCGCAGCGCCCGGCGGGCCCGGTAGGTCTCGGGCATCGCGGTGACCGCGACCCGCTCCTTGCCGAACCGGGCGAAGACCGCGTCGTAGCACTCCAGCCGCCGCGCCGACTCCACGTCGATGTCGATGTCCGGGAGCGAACCGCGCCGCTCGCTGAGGAAGCGTTCGAACAGCAGCCGGTGCTCCAGCGGGTTGGCGGTGGCGATGTCCAGGGTGTGGCAGACCATCGAGCCCGCCCCGGACCCCCGCGCCGCGACCCGGATGCCCAGCTCACGGATGTCCGCCACCACCTGGCCGACGGCGAGGAAGTACGAGTCGTACCCCAGCCGGGAGATCACCCCGAGCTCCATGTCCAGCCGCTCCCTGGCGTCCGCGTTGCGGTCCAGGCCCCGGCGGACCAGGCCCGCCTCGGCGCGTTCGCGCAGCAGCCTGGCGGCGCCTCCGCTGTCCGGCCCGGCGCCGAACAGGGAGGCCTCCGGGAAGTGGTGGGCGCCCAGCCCGAGGTCCGCCGCCGGGTCGAGGGCGCATCCGGCGGCCGTCGCGGCGGTGTCCGCCAGCAGCCGGCGCGCCCGGCGGTCGTCCAGACCGGCGGACGCGGCGACCGCGCGGGCGACGGCGACCATGGCGCCCTCGCCCTTGAGCCAGCGCTGCCCGCTGTCCAGGCGGCGCCGGTCGACGGGGCGCAGCAGGCGCGCGGCGTCCAGCACGTCGGCCAGGCGGTGCTGGGCGGGGTCGGCGTAACGGACCGCGTTGGAGAGCACGGCGGTGACGCCGGTACGGTCGGCCAGCGCCAGGGTACGGGCGGCCAGCCGCAGCGACCCCGGGCCCGTGCCGGCCCGCCGGTACGCCACGGCCTCAAGGCGCAGCCCGGCCCCGAAGAGCTGCCGCCACGGCGCCAGCAGCTTCACCGCGACGTCCTCGCGGCCCGCCGCCAGCGCGCGTACCGGCTCCGACAACGGGCCCAGCAGCACGGTCAGACCGGGGCCGCCGTGCTCACGCAGCGCGGCCCACGGCACCACCGGTGCGGTGCCGGACACCGCGTCGGCGTGCGCCGCCGAGGTGATGCGGCAGAGCCGCGCCCAGCCCGCCCGGTCCTGGGCGAGCAGCACGACGCGCAGCGGCGGCTCCACGACATGGGCGCCCCCGCGCGCCGGGGTGCGCGGGCGCTGCGCCGGTGGCGGCGGGGCGAGGGCCTCCACCGCGAGGTCGATGCCGAAGACCGGCCGTACCCCTTCCCGGGCGCACGCCTGAGCGAATCGAACAGCGCCGGTCACGGTGGACCGGTCGGTGAGCGCGAGCTCCGCCATGCCGAGTTCGGCCGCCCGCCGCGCGAGGTGCTCGGGGTGCGAGGCGCCGTAGCGGGCGGAGTAACCGGACGCGACGTGCAGATGGGCGAAGCCCGCCATGCCGCACCTCCATTCCGCCACCCCATTTCCGACCTTTGCCCGATACGTTCCTCGTACGTTCGTTCGATTACCTTAACTCCATCACCGCTGGTCGGCGAGTGGGTAAGGCCCCGGTCGGTGCGGAAGTATTCGAACAAGGGGTGCGGGGGTGGAGTGCTGGTCCGTCACCCTCGTCGCCCGGTACGGCACTTGGGGTAGAGGTGCCTTCCGGGGCCCCGTCCGAGGTGTGGCGCATCACCTTCGCGGCCCGGTGGCGGAGTGGGGTGTTCGATTCCGGCGTGCCGGTGGTGCGATTCCGGCGTGCCGGTGGCGCGGGGGCGCGCCCCGTCGCGGGGGAGGGGGCCGGGATGGTCGTCGGCGGCGGGGGATTTTTTTTACCGACGCGTAACTTCCCCCGCGAATCTACTCGTGCGTAATTTGGCATGAGCACATAAAGCTTGTGGTCCGGGCCACAGGGCACACCCCCACATCGCACTCCCTGAGCCGCAAGGAGATCCCACGATGCTGCCCTGGATCCGTACGCCGAGAGCCCCCCGTGCGCGCAGAACGCTCGCCGCACTGCTCCTCGCCGTCGCCGCCCTCGCCGGCCCCTCGGCCGCCGCCGCCTCGGCCGCCCCCTCGGCCGGTGCGGCCGCCGCCACCACGAGCGGCTGGAACGACTACTCCTGCAAGCCCTCCGCCGCCCACCCGCGCCCCGTGGTCCTCGTCCACGGCACCTTCGGGAACTCCGTCGACAACTGGATCGTGCTCGCCCCCTACCTGGTGGCCCGGGGCTACTGCGTCTTCTCGCTCGACTACGGACAGCTCCCCGGCGTGCCGGTCTTCAACGGCCTCGGCCCCATCGACCAGTCGGCCGCCCAGCTCCGCACGTTCGTCGACAAGGTGCTCGCCGCCACCGGCGCCTCCAAGGCCGACCTCGTGGGCCACTCGCAGGGCGGCATGATGCCGAACTACTACCTGAAGTTCCTCGGCGGCGCCGCCAAGGTGAACGCGCTCGTCGCGCTCGCCCCCGACAACCACGGCACCACCCTCCTCGGCCTGACCAAGCTGCTGCCGTACTTCCCCGGGGCGGAGTCCCTGCTGAACTCCGCCACCCCCGGGCTCGCCGACCAGGTGGCCGGATCGCCGTTCGTCACCAAGCTCAACTCCCTCCCCGACACGGTCGCCGGGGTGAAGTACACCGTCATCTCGACCCAGTACGACGAGGTCGTCACCCCGTACCGCACCCAGTACCTGAGCGGCGCGAACGTCCGCAACGTCCTGCTCCAGGACCTGTGCGCGGTCGACGTCTCCGAGCACGTCCTCATCGGCACCACCGACAAGATCGCCTTCCACGAGGTGGCCAACGCGCTCGACCCGGCCCACGCCACCACGACGGACTGCACCTCCGCACTCAGCTGACCGACACCTCCCGTACGGCATCCGGCACCCCGCGCGGGGCCGGGTGCCGTACGGGACGGGGGTGCGGCAGCGGGGCGCGTGCGGTCCGGGACGGCCGGCGGTACGGCGGCCGTGAGCCCGCGAGAGGCCGGGAGATCATCCGGTGGTGGGGCGACCCGGGCCGTGGAATCTCGCGCCGACGGGCCTGTCGGCCGCAACCCTTGCCGTATACGGCTCCGACCGGTCGCAATTCGTACCGTCCGTACCGTGGGGGCGGGCAGGGGCTGGGACCATGGAGGCCATGACGACGATCAGTTACTGGGACGAGGCCGCCGACTCCTTCGACGAAGAACCCGACCACGGACTGCTCGACCCCGTCGTACGCGACGCCTGGGCACAGCGCCTGCAGAACTGGCTCCCCGTCACCCCCTGCGAGATCCTCGACCTCGGCTGCGGCACCGGCAGCCTCTCCCTGCTCGCCGCGGGCCAGGGGCACCGGGTCACCGGCGTCGACCAGTCGCCCCGCATGGTCGCCCAGGCCCGCGACAAACTCGCCGGAACCGGCGCCGACGTGCTGACCGGAGACGCCGCCCGGCCGCCCGTGGGCGACCGGCGGTTCGATGTCGTCCTGGTCAGGCACGTCCTCTGGGCGCTGCCCGACCCGGAGGCCGCCCTGGCGACCTGGTTCGGCCTGCTGAAACCCGGCGGCCGGCTCGTCCTGATCGAAGGGGTGTGGAACGGGGTGGGCGTCTCCGCCGCCCTGCTCACCGCCCTGCTCGCCCCGCACACCGAGCGGGTCCACCACGAACCGCTCTCCGAGGACTCCCGCCTCTGGGGCAAGGACGTGGACGACGAGCGGTACGCCGTCGTGGCCCGCGCCGAACCCCGGTACCGCCACACCGAGGTCGTCGACGTCCACCTGATCCTCCGGCGCGGACCCCGGGTGCTGCTCGCCCGCCGGGCCGGCACGGGCTACGCCGACGGCCTCCTCCACCTGCCCTCCGGCCACCTGGAGGACGGGGAGGACGTGCGCGAGGCGATGGTCCGCGAGGCGGCCGAGGAGATCGGCGTCACCCTCCAGCCGGAGGAACTGCGCGTCGCGCTCGTCATGCACCACCGGGGCCCCGGCGGCAGCCCGCGCACCGGCTGGTTCTTCGAAGCGGAGTACGACCCCGAGCGGGCGCCGTACAACGCGGAGCCCGACAAGTGCTCGGAGCTGGACTGGTTCCGGCTGGACTCGCTGCCCGAGGACATGGTCGCGTACTGCCGGGCCGGCCTCGACGGATACCGCTCGGGCGAACGCTTCCTGATCCACTGGCACGAGGACGGCGACCCGGTCGCCCACGACCCCGCCGTCCCGCGCCGGGCCGTCCCGCTGCCGTCCGCCGGGGCCGGTACCGGACGGGTGCACCACATCGAACTGTGGGTCTCCGACCTGGCGGCGGCCGTACCCGGCTGGGACTGGCTGCTCGGCCGGCTGGGCCACCTGCCGTACCAGCGCTGGTCCCACGGCCGCAGCTGGCGGCGCGGCGACAGCTACGTGGTGATCGAGGAGTCGCCGGACGCCGTCGCGCGGACCCACGACCGCCTCCGCCCCGGCCTGAACCACCTCGCGTTCCACGTCGAGGACCGGGAGGCGCTCGACGCGCTCGTGGCACAGGCCCCCGGCCACGGCTGGCGGCTGCTCTTCGCCGACCGGCACCCCTACGCGGGAGGCGAGGGGCACCGGGCCGCCTACCTGGAGAACGACGCGGGCTTCGAAGTCGAACTCGTGGCCGGCGGCCCGGCCCGCGAGGCACCCGCGCCGTGCGCGGGCGAACCGGCGGCCGGGCGGGAGGTCCCCGCCGTCTGACGCGGCCCCGGCGGACGACGATGCGGAAGGGGACGACGACGCGGCAGGGGGCGGCGGGGCGGAAGGGGATGGCGGGACGGAAGGGGGCGGCGGGACGGGGCGGAGGTCATGGGCCGACGCCCCCGAGCAGCTCCGGGAGACGGCCCGCGCGGGCGAGGCGTTCGAGCGCGTCCAGGGCGCCGACCGCCGCCGCGGCCGCCGCGGGATCACGCCCGGCGAGCCCGCTCTCGGCGAACTCGTCCTCGTCCAGCCGCAGCACCTCCGAGGCGTCCGCGGACACCCAGAGGTCCAAGTCCAAATCCTCCACCAGCACTTCGTCGCCGGCGACGACACAGGGGCGGGTGATGTCGCAGTACCAGCCCTTCAACAGGCCGTCGCCCGTACGGACTTCCTTCACCGCGTACCACCGGTCGCGCCAGTAGTGCTCGGTGAACACGTCACCCGGTGCGAACGTCACGAAGCCGAAGTCCCGTACGCCCGGGGCGGCCCACGGGGCGAGGACGGTCACCCGGCTGCCGTCGTCGGCCAGTCCGCGGGCCGGGTAACGGATCTTGGTCCGGCCGGCCTTGGTCAGGACGACGGTCAGGGCGACGGCCCCGTCGGCGGCCACCTCGCCGGTCCCGTCACCGGTTCCCCCGGTGGGTGATGCCGGCTGTGCGGACATGACGTACCTCCGTCGCGCGCGCCCGGTGACCCGGACCGGGCGTCGATGGCGCGGCCCTCTCCCGGAGAGGGACGCGTGGACGGGGCCGACCCTACGTGGGGGAATCGACGGGCCGCCTCCGGGTTTCCGGGCGGGAGGTGCAGAATCTGCACCGTGACTCTGACGATCGTGATCGACCCGGACACCGGCACCGCCCCGTACGAGCAACTGCGCGCGCAGATCTCCGAACAGGCCCGCTCGGGCGCGCTCCCGGTCGGGTACCGGCTGCCGACCGTGCGCGGGCTCGCCGAAGAACTCGGCCTGGCCGCCAACACGGTGGCCAAGGCATACCGGGCCCTGGAGGCCGACGGCGTCATCGAGACCCGCGGCCGCAACGGCACCTTCGTCGCGGCGGCCGGGGACGCGGCGGACCGCAGGGCCGCGACCGCCGCACAGGCCTACGCGGACGAGGCCAGGCGCCTCGGCCTCTCCCGCGCCGACGCCCGCGCCCTCGCCGAGGACGCGCTGCGGGCGGCGTACGAGGGGTGAGGGCGGGCGTCACGCGGCAGGCCCCGTGCCCGGGCCCGCCGCGCACCGCTACAGGTACAGGCCCGCCTCCGCGCCCGCGTCCTGCTTCGGCACGGAGGCCGGACCGCTGCCCCGGCGCAGCGCGAACAGCTCGGCCAGGGTCGCCCCCTCGCGGCCGACGCCCTCCTCCGTACCCAGCCAGGACACCGCCTCGGGCCTGCTCAGCGGGCCGACCTCGATCCGGGCCAGGCAGCGGCCGGGCCGGACGACCGCCGGGTGCAGCCGCTCCAGGTCCTCGTTGGTGGTGACCGCCACCAGGACGTTCCGGCCCTGGCCGAGCAGACCGTCCGTCAGGTTGAGCAGCCGGGACAGCGCCTGGCCCGCCGTGTGCTTGGCCTCGCCCCTGATGAGTTCGTCGCAGTCCTCCAGGAGCAGCAGCCGCCACCGCCCCTTCTCCGAGCCGTCGTCCTCGCCGATCGCGATGTCCATCAGATAACCGACGTCGTTGAAGAGGCGCTCCGGGTCCAGGACGCAGTCCACCTGGCACCAGTCGCGCCAGGCGCGGGCCAGCGTCCGCAGCGCCGAGGTCTTCCCGGTCCCGGGCGGGCCGTGCAGCAGCAGGAGCCGCCCGGAGATGTCGTCCGGGGTGACCTTCATCAGCCCGTCCATCGCCCCGGCCACCTGGGCCGAGTAGTTGGGGCGGACCTGCTCCCAGGTGCCCGCGGAGATCCGGCGGGTGGTGCGGTGCGGCCCGCGCTGCGGCGAGACGTACCAGAAGCCCATGCTCACGTCCTCGGGCTGGGGTTCGGGCTCGTCCTGGGCGCCGTCCGTCGCCTCCTTGAGGACGCGCTCCGCCAGCTCGGCGCTGGTCGCGGTGACGTTGACGTCGGCGCCCCGGCTCCACCGCCGCGCGAGCAGGGTCCAGCCCGCGCCCTCGGCGAGCGTCGCGCTCCGGTTGTCCTCGCGGGCGGTCCGCACCACCGTGGCGTCCGACGGTACGAGCGTCCTGCCCGGCTTCACGCGCTCCAGCGAGGAGCTGTGCGCATACGGCTGCTCGCCCGTCGTGAAGCGGCCGAGGAACAGCGA
This sequence comes from Streptomyces sp. NPDC001493, assembly GCF_053597235.1. Lineage (NCBI taxonomy): Bacteria > Bacillati > Actinomycetota > Actinomycetes > Kitasatosporales > Streptomycetaceae > Streptomyces > Streptomyces sp. NPDC001493. Next base: position 11,897 of record NZ_JBSFHV010000029.1, on the reverse strand, counting down.
GTCCATCACGTCGGAGGGGGAGTCGCTGTCGTCGACGGTGAGCCGGATCGGCAGCGCGGACTCGAGGTTGGCAGACATGCGCCCATGATCCGCCAACGTGCGGCCCGGCGCACCGGGTTTCCCCGACGGGTGTGGCCCCTCGTCCCGGCCGGGTGCGCCGGATGCGGGGGTCTCGCGGGGGCGGGCGCGAGCGGGCACGAGGCGGGTGGGCGGGGGCGGGCGCGGGCGGGCGCGAGGGCTTCACGAATCCTCCAAGTTCCGCCCGTATCAGGCGAATTGCGTGACGCACCGTCAACCACCGCATGCGTGTACGTAATCCTGCGCCCGGGATACGCGTGTGTCCTTGCGGAGCGATAGGGTTAACCTGCCCGCACCGGGTGCCCTCGTACGGGTGGGGAGTGACATGGAACAGATAACGGTCCGCAGCAGGCCGCGCGTGCCTGCCATCACATGTGGAAGCAGTGCGACCAGTTCGCGGCTCGACCGCCATCTCGCGGTGCTCGGCGGCCCTGCCGTCCCGCAGCGCGAGGCGGCCGAGGCGACGCTGCTGATGCGCGAGCTGACCTCGCGCGACGCCGCGCACCGCCACGGCAGCAAGAGCGCCCGCGTGTCGCTCTTCGCCCCGCTGCGGAGACTGCGGCGCTCGCTCTTCGGCAGCCGCCACTGACGGGTCGGCCTGCCACGACCGGCCCGGCCGAAAACAGGCCCGGCCGCCACCGGGTCGGCCCTCGCGCGGGTCGGCCCGGGAGATCGCTCTGTCCTGATCTCCCCGCTCCGATGTCCTGATGCCGGTACCGCCGCCTGCCCGCCCGTCCTCCCCGGGGCGTACGGCGGCACCCGCCCGCGCGCGGACGCGGCATGGACGAACGGCGTACGGATGCCGGGCCCCCTCCCTGCCCGGCAGCCCGCGCCCGTACTGGTTCTTCCGCTCCGCACCCCGTCGGCCGGCCCGTACCCGGTCGGCCGGCCCGCACCCCGTCGGCCGGCCCGTACCCGGTCGGCGGTCCTACGCGCCGCGCGCGACCTGCGCGGGCGCGGGGCGTTCCAGCTGCCGAAGTCGGGGCCGATCGGCGCCAACGGACTCGCCCTCAGAGCAGGGCGAACTGCCCCCCGGGCCCCTCCTCCTGCCCGCCTAGCACCGTCGCCGGGCGTCGCGCCGCCGCCGGAACCGGCAGCACCCCGGCCGCCCGCAGCTCCTCCCGCGTGAGCGTCCGCGCCGCGTCGATCTGCACGGCCAACTCCCGCTGCCGGTCGCGTACTCCGTCGAGCAGGGCCAGTACGGTGATCAGCTCCAGCAGCTCGGAGGTCCACTCCCGGGGCCAGACGGCCGGTCCCACCGCGTCCAGCCCGTCCCGCTCCGCGCCGGTCCACGCGGCCGCCCGCCGGCCGAACCACACCTCCAGCATCCGCACGCCGCCCACCCGGAACTCCCAGGCCCCGGAGGGCACCGGGGCGATCCGCCCCTCGTCGAGCAGCAGCGTCCCGTTCTCCGCGTCGTACGCCACCGAGCCCGGCCGGGGCGGCACCGCGGACCGCACGTAGGGCCGCCGTCCGCCCGGCAGCCGGGGCCGCTCGCCCCCGCGCGCCCCGCGCAGTTGGAGCCGGAGCAGCTCGCGGCCCAGCTCCACCCCGGCCGACCACAACGCACCCTCGCGCGGCAGCGGCACGAGGCACCCGCCGGGGACGGGGCGCGCTGCGGCCAGGGTCCAGGCGAGCAACGACTCCGGGGTCACCTCCCCACCGTCCGGGCCGAGCCCGGCGTCCCTGCCCGGGCCGACGGCTCCGAGTGCGGCGCACAGCCCCGGGGCCAGATTGGGTTCGACCCCGCCGGGACGCCGGAAGAGCGGCCGGACGCGTCCGGGCCGGCCGGCGGGCGCGTACCCGTCGGGGAGCAGCGCGGTCACCGACAGGGCGGGGCCACAGTCGCCGGGGAGGTACCCGTGCTCGACGGCGAAGAGCTGGTGGGCGTCGGCCACCCGCCAGAGTTCGGGGCGGGCGGCGTCGATCAGCCGGTGGTCCGGAATCAGCCACTGCTCGTCGAACGGCCCGTGCAGGACGCGTACCGGCTCGGGGTACGCCCCCGGGGCCCGGGCGAACCGCCCGGTGGAGGTGGCCTGTCCGGGGAGCGAGGCGACCGGAGTGTGCGGGGTGCGGAACCGGGTGGGCCGGAACAGCCGTTCCTGCTCCTCGCCGTCGGCCCGCGCCAGCTGCTCCCAGCGCGCTTTCAGGGAGGCGGGGTCGGGGCCGGTGATCCAGGATCTGCCGGTCCGCAACGGGCGTACGGACCACGGCATCAGCTCGTCCAGGGTGAGGTGGGCTGCCTCCGGGCCGGTGCCCTTCCGGGAATCCGCTGCCACGGTGCCGCCCCCCCCGTTCGCCACGTCCGCCGCCCTGGGCATCGTAACCGGGCGGCGGGGTGTCCCGCGGGGCCCCGGCGACTCTCCCGACGAACCGGTGCGCGTGCCGGGCGGGACGGGGCGGGACGGGGTGGGGCGCCGTGCCGGGTCAGTCCGCGTCCACCGTCACCGAGAAGGAGAACCGGTCGCCCCGGTAGTGGATGCGGGCCACGTCGACCACCCGGCCGCCACTGTCGTAGGTGACGCCGGTGAAGTGCAGGATCGGGCTGAGCAGCGGCACCCTCAGCAGCTCGGCGGTGACAGGGTCGGCGAGGCGGGCCTCCACGGTGTCGGTGATCCGGGATATCGGCACACCGGCCGTGTCCCGCAGGATCTTCGTCATCGGCCACCGCTCCAGCTCGGCGGCGTCGACCCGGGCGGCGACCTCCGGACGCACCATGTTCTCCGCCCAGTTGACGGGCTCGCCGGTCACCGCGTCGCAGCGCAGCCGCCGGTAGCCGACCACCTCGGCGCAGTCCGGGAAGTGGTGGGCCAGGTCGCCGGGCACGGCGGTGGGGCCGTGGCCGAGGACCGTCGTCCGCTCGCCCGACTGCTGGGCCACGATCGCGTCGACGGACCCGAGCACCCGTACCGGCGAGACCCGCCTGGCCCGGGGCTCGATGAAGGTGCCGTGCCGTCGCTGCCGGTTGATCAGCCCCTCCGACTCCAGCTCCTTGAGTGCCTGGCGCATGGTCAGGACGCTCACCCCGTAGTGGGCGGCGAGCCGCTCCTCGGTCGGCAGCCGGGGAGGGGCGTCGTGCGGCCGGCCGAGTATCGAGGCGCGCAGCGACTGCGAGACCTGGTACCAGAGCGGGAGCTTCCCGTTCAGCACCAGGGAGTCGGGGGCGAAGGCGGCCGCCACCCCCGTACCCGTAGTCGTACCCGTGCCCCGGTCGCCGTCGCCGCCCTCCGGGGCGGCCGGTCCGCCCCGTCGGGTCCGGCCACGGTCCGTACGTTCTGCTTGCATCCGGTCCACCTCCTGGTCACACCCCGGCTCGCCGGACATGGAAGCTATGGCCGGAAGTTGCTGTCCAGACCCTGCCACACCCCGTCGTAACCGTGCTGGAGATGGGGGGCGGAGGCGGCGTGACCGGTGAGCGTGAGCGGACGGCGTGTCTCGAACATGAACGCCAGCCCGTCGTCGATCCGCTGTGGTACGAGCTCCGCCGCGCTCGCCCGGTCGAAGGTCTCCCGGTCCGGTCCGTGCGCCGACATCATGTTGTGCAGCGAACCGCCGCCCGGGACGAAGCCGCCGGCCTTCGCGTCGTACGCGCCCTCGATCAGCCCCATGTACTCGCTCATCACGTTCCGGTGGAAGTAGGGCGGCCGGAACGTGTCCTCGCCGACCAGCCAGCGCGGGGCGAAGACCACGAAGTCGACGTCGGCCAGCCCCGGGGTGTCGGTGGGCGAGGTCAGCACGGTGAAGACCGACGGATCGGGGTGGTCGTAGCTGATGGTGCCGATGACGTTGAATCGGCGCAGGTCGTAGACGTACGGCGTGTGGCTGCCGTGCCAGGCGACGACGTCCAGCGGAGAGTGGTCGTACGTCGCCGTCCAGAGGTTCCCGCAGAACTTGTTGATCACCTCGAACGGGCCCTCGCGGTCCTCGTACGCGGCTACCGGAGCGCGGAAGTCCCGTGCGTTGGCCAGCCCGTTGGCGCCGATCGGCCCCAACTCCGGGAGCTGGAAGGGGCTTCCGTAGTTCTCGCAGACGTACCCCCGGGCGGTCGCGTCGAGCAGCTCGACCCGGAAGCGCACCCCGCGCGGGATCAGCGCGACCTCGCCGGGGGCGGCGCGCAGCAGGCCCAACTCGGTGCGGAGCAGCAGGGATCCCCGCTCGGGGACGATCAGCAGCTCGCCGTCCGAATCGCTGAACACGCGTTCCGTCATGGAGGAGTCGGCGTGGTACAGGTGCACCGCCATGCCGGTGCGCCCGGCCGCGTCGCCGTTGCCGCCGAGGGTCCACAGCCCGGCGACGAAGTCGGTGCCGGGGGAGGGGGCGGGCAGCGGGTCCCAGCGGAGCCGGTTGGGATCGGGCACGGTCTCCGTGAAAGGCGCGGAACGGAGCGCGCCGTTGCCGGTGCGGACGAACGCCGGATGCGCGGCGGAGGGCCGGATCCGGTACAGCCAGGAACGGCGGTTACGGGCCCTGGGCTCGGTGAACGCGGAGCCGCTGAGCTGCTCCGCGTACAGCCCGAGCGGCGCGCGCTGGGGGGAGTTGCGCCCGTGCGGCAGCGCGCCCGGCACCGCCTCCGAGCTGTGCTCGTTGCCGAAACCGGTGGAGTACGCCAGGGGTCCGGCGGACGCGGCGCCGCCCCCGGTGGTGTCCGTGCCGTGCGTGCTGTCCGTGCCGCCGGTGCTCCGCGTACCGCGTGTGCCGTTCGTGTTCCGCGTACCGCGTGTGCCGTCCGTGCCGCCCATACCGCTGCTCCCGGTGCCGAGACGGGCCCCCGCGGCCCTCGGGAACGCGCGGGAACCGTGGAGGATGAATCCTATGGACCACCGTAGGAATGGAGAAGGGGCCCGTCAACGCCAATCGCCGCGCGTCCGGAGGCCGGGCCGGGCGGGGGCCGGGCGGGGCCGGGAGCGGGGGCCGGGCCGGGTGGTCTCCGGCATGATGGGGCCGTGTCCCATCCGAAACCGAAGCTGCGCCGCACCCCCGTCCAGCAGCGCAGCGCCGAACGGCTCACCCGGATACTCGACGCCTGCGCCGCACTCCTCGACGAGGCCGGCTACGAGGAGCTCTCCACCCGGGCCGTCGCCCTCCGCGCCGAGGTGCCCATCGGGTCCGTCTACCGCTTCTTCCCCAACAAGCGCGCGCTGGTGGACGCCCTCGCGGTGCGCAACCTCAACTCCTACACGGAGCACCTGACCACCCGGCTCGCCGCCGTCCCCGCCGCCGACTGGCGGGGGGCCATCGACGCCGTACTCGACGAGTACCTGGCGATGCGGCGTACGCTCCCCGGCTTCGCCCAGGTCGACTTCGGCGCCGCCGCGCACGCCGACGACCCCCAGCACCAGGCGAACCACCGGCTCGCGGACCGGCTCGCCGAACTCCTCGCGGGACATCTGGGCGGCAGCCCGGACGAGGACCTGCGGCGGGCCGTCCTGGTCGGCGTGGAGGCGGCCGACGCCACGCTCCAACTCGCCTTCCGTGAAGACCCGTCCGGCGATCCGGCGATCGTCGCGGAGATCCGGGTGCTGCTCCACGCGTACCTCGCGCGGGTGCTCGACTGAGGGGGCTTCGCGCCGGACACCCGTTCCGTCCGGGGGCTCCCCGGCATGCGTACCGGTCGGTATGCTCGCGCTGACCCAGTCGCTCCCCGGGGAGGCCCCGTGTCCGCCAACTCCCGTACCGCACCCCGTATCTGCCCGCTCTGCGAGGCCACCTGCGGACTGACCCTCACCATCGAGGGGACCACCGTCACCGGAGTGCGCGGGGACCGCGACGACGTCTTCAGTCAGGGGTTCATCTGCCCCAAGGGAGCCGCCTTCGGCGGGCTCGACGCCGACCCCGACCGGCTGCGGACCCCACTCGTCCGCCGTGAGGGCGTCCTGCGCGAGGCGACCTGGGAGGAGGCGTTCGACACCGTCGCCGCACGCTTCGACGAGGTCACACGTGCTCATGGCCCGCAGAGCGCCGGGCTCGTCCTCGGCAACCCCAACGTCCACACCATGGCCGGCGGCCTCTACCCGCCCCTGTTGATCGCCGCGCTGCGCACCCGCAACGTCTTCAGCGCCAGCACCCTCGACCAGATGCCCAAACACGTCTCCAGCGGGCTGCTCTTCGGGGACGCCAACGCCATCCCCGTACCCGATCTCGACCGCACCGACCACCTGCTGCTCATCGGCGCCAACCCGCTGGAATCCAACGGAAGCCTCTGCACCGCGCCCGACTTCCCCGGCCGGCTCAAGGCGCTCCGCGCCCGGGGCGGCACGCTCACCGTCGTCGACCCGCGCCGCACCCGTACGGCCAAGCTCGCCGGGCGCCACCTCGCGATCCGGCCCGGCGCGGACGCCCTGCTGCTCGCCGCCCTCGCCCACGTACTCCTCGAGGAGGAGCTCGCGGCCCCCGGAGCGCTCGCCGGGCACCTGGACGGACTCGACCGGCTCGCCGACGCCCTGGCGGACTTCACCCCGGAGGCGGTCGCCGGGCCCTGCGACCTCGACCCCGCCACGGTCCGTGCCGTGGCGCGGGAACTCGCCGCCGCGCCGACCGCCGCCGTCTACGGGCGCATCGGCAGCTGCACCGTCGCGCACGGCACCCTCGCCAGCTGGCTGGTGGACGTCCTCAACATCCTCACCGGCAACCTCGACCGCCCCGGCGGCGCCCTCTTCCCGCTCGCCGCCACCGCACGCGCCCCGCGCCCCGCCGGCCCCGGCAAGGGCTTCGCACTCGGCCGCTGGCGCAGCCGGGTCTCCGGACACCCCGAGGCCAAGGGCGAACTCCCCATGGCCGCACTGGCGGAGGAGATCGACACCCCCGGCGAGGGCCGCATCCGCGCCCTCGTGGTGCTCGCCTCCAATCCGGTGCTCTCCGCCCCCGACGGCGACCGGCTCGACCGGGCGCTCGCCGAAGGGCTCGACTTCATGGTCAGCGTCGACCCGTACCTCAACGAGACCTCCCGCCACGCCGATGTCGTCCTGCCCCCGCCGCCGCCCTCCCGCTCCGCCCACTTCGACTTCGCGCTCAACGCCCTCGCGGTGCGCAACCAGGTCCGCTACACCCGCCCGGCCGTACCGCTGGACGAAGGAGCCCTCGACGAGAGCGAGATCCTCGCCCGGCTGATCCTCGCCGTCGGCGGCAACCACGGTGCGCCTCCGGAGACGGTCGACGCGCATGCCGTCGCCGCCGCACTCGACCGGGCCGGAGCACCGGGGGAACTCGCCGAACGCCTCTCGGGAACCACCGGACCCGAGCGCCGGCTCGACCTGATGCTGCGGCTGGGCCCGTACGACCTCACCCTCGACGATCTGCTCGCCCACCCGCACGGCATCGACCTCGGCCCGCTCCGCCCCCGGCTGCCCGAGGTCCTCAGGACCCGCAGCGGCCGGATCGAGCTGCTCCCGGAGCCGCTCGCCGCCGACCTCCACCGGCTGCGGGAGGCGCTCGGCGACACCCCGGCCCCGCTGGTCCTCGTCGGCCGCCGCCATCTGCGCTCCAACAACAGCTGGATGCACAACGTCCCGGCGCTGGGCGGCGGAACGAACACCTGCACCCTCCAGGTCCACCCCGAGGACGCGCACCGGATCGGCCTCGTGGACGGCGCCACCGCCCGGATCGAGGCGGCGGGAGGAGCGGTCGAGGCGCCCGCCGAGATCACCGACACGATCCGCGCCGGAGTGGTGAGCCTGCCGCACGGCTGGGGACACGGCCGCCCCGGCACCCGGCTGTCCGTCGCCGCCGCCCGGCCCGGCACCAACGTCAACCAACTGCTCGACGGGACCCTCCTCGACCCGCTCTCCGGGACCGCCGTGCTCAACGGCTTCCCGGTCCTGGTGACCGCCGCCCGGTGACTGTGCGGGCCCGGTCGAAGGACCGTCGCCGCCCACCCGCCGTACCCGTCAACTCCCTTGTCCCCAGGGCGAAAACATTGCGACAACCGGAATCACCCCTGGCACTTCCGGCTCCGCCGCCCTCTCCCGTCGCAACCTTCGCGCGAGTCATTCACACACCCCGCACCGTGGGTTAACTTCAGGCCACGCAGCCGCTCCCCACAGTGCAGCCGCATCACCTTTCCATGGGCGGAACCCTCATGACTCGCGCGATCTCTCTGCAGGACATCAGCAAGGCGTACGGACGGGGTCCGCGCGCAGTGGACCACTTCTCGCTCGACATCGCACCCGGTGAGTTCGTGGTGCTGCTCGGCCCCTCGGGCTGCGGCAAATCCACCGTCCTGCGGATGATCGCGGGGCTGGAGGAGGCCACCGAGGGGGAGATCCTGCTCGACGGCGTACCGGCCTCCCATCTCCAGCCCCGCGAACGGGGCATGGCGATGGTCTTCCAGAACTTCGCGCTCTACCCGAGCATGACGAACCGCGGCAACATCGGTTTCCCGCTCAAGCTCCAGAACCCGCGCGAGGACGCCACCGAACAGATCGAGGCCACCGCCCGGATGCTCGGCATCGAAGGCGTCCTCGACCGCTACCCCGGCCAGCTCTCCGGTGGTGAACGCCAGCGCGTCGCCATGGGCCGGGCCATCTCCCGCCGCCCCTCGGTCTTCCTGATGGACGAGCCGCTCTCCAACCTCGACGCCAAGCTCCGCAACCACCTGCGCGCGGAAATAGCCCAGCTCACCAAGGAGTTGGGGGTCACCACCGTCTACGTCACGCACGACCAGTCCGAGGCGATGTCCCTCGGCGACCGGGTCGCCGTCCTGCGCGGCGGAGTGCTCCAGCAGGTCAGTGCGCCGCGCGAGGTGTACGCGCTGCCCGAGAACGTCTTCGTCGCCGCCTTCATCGGCACCCCGAGGATCAACCTCCTCCAGGCCGTCGTGCACGCGCCGCTCGAAGGCCGGATGTCGCTCGACCTCGGCCGCCAGCGCCTCGCGCTGCCCGAACCGCTCAGCCCCGACCACCAGTTGCTCCGCATCCAGCAGGGCCGCCGGATCATCGTCGGGCTGCGCTCCGAGGCCGTACGGATCGCCCCGCCGAGCCAGGCCCGCCCCGGCGAGGTGGCGCTCGGCGGCATCGTCCAGCACGTGGAGTACCAGGGCCACGAGGCGCTGGTGCACCTCAACACCGGATCGCAGCCGGCCGTGGTGCCCGACCTCGAATCCGCCCGCCCGGAAACGTCCACGCGCCGGCGCCGCGCCGCGGGCGGGCGTGCGGGAGGGATGGACCACGGCGACCACGGGGACTCCGCGCGCCGCGGACGCCGGGAGGGCACGGCCTGGGCCCGGGGCGGCGGCCTCGGCGTACTGGAACGCCTCCGGGAGAAGGCCGGCCACATCAGCGGACCGGTGGTGGCGCTCGGCGAACCTCCCCGCAACGGAAAGGGGCACGCCATGAGCGGCCCCGACCGCCCGGCCGTCACCCCCGGCGACCTGGTCGTCCGTACCAGCCCGGACATGCGGCTGCGCACCGGCGGCCAGGTGCCCCTGCTGGTGGACCTGGCGCACCTGTACGTCTTCGACCACCAGGGCCGGCGGATCTGCCCGCTGCCGAGGGACGTGCCGGGGCTGGACGCCTGAGCCGCCCCCGCCCCGCCCCGCGCGCCCCGGCGTGTACTCGTCGACTCACGCGTCCTCGTGAGGAGCGCCGCGGGGACCGTCGCCGGTTTCGTACCGGCGCGACGGCCCCCGGGGCGTCGTCGTTCCTCAGCCGTCCGAACCGGTCCCGGGGGACGGCGATCCGTCCGGTGCCGCCCCCGCGGGCTTGGTGGCGAGGATGTCGCGGGCCTGTGCGGCGGCGCGGGTGATGCTCTCCGAGACGAAGTCGGTGAAGCGGGCGATGTTCTCCAGCCGGTGGGCGGCCGGGGTGCCGGACCCCAGCACGCCGACGCCCTGCCGTGCCACCTGCGCGAGTTGGGCGGTGGATCGGGCGCTCGCCATCACCGACTGGTACCAGACGTCGTCGTCGGCGACGTACCGCTCCCGGCGCCCCTCGTCGCGCTCCCGGCGGACGAGCCCCTGGCTCTCCAGGAACGCGATCGACTTGGAGATGGTCGCCGGGCTGACCTGGAGGCGCCGGACGAGTTCGGCCGCGGTGACGCTGCCCGCGTCGGTGGTGAAGAGGCAGACCAGGACCCCGGCCATCATCCTGGACAGCCCCGACTGGACGAGGACGTCCGTGAACATCTCCTCGTACGCGCGCACCGCCTCCGCGTCCCGCCCGTGCTCCGGGGGGGCGGGCGCCTCCGGCTCCCGGGCCTCCGCGTGCCGCGGGCGCTGCGCCCGGCGCCCGGTGGCGCGCTGGGCGAGATCGGCGCGGTAACCGGCGGGGCCGCCGTTGCGCATGACCTCGCGGGTGACGGTCGAGGTGGGGCGGTCGAGACGCCGGGCGATCTCCGCGTAGGCCAGGTCGTCGGCCAGTCCGAGCGCGATCTGCTGGCGCTCCTGCTGGGTGAGTCTGCCTCCCGGCATCGCGTTCTCCTTCGTGGTGCGTGCGAGGGGCCCCGGTCCGCGCGGAGCCCTCATGGTGCGACCCTAGCGTTCGCACTCAGGCCATTGCAACGACGGCGTGTGTGGTCGTTGCGTTCGATGCAAATCCATTGCAATGAAATCCCTCAATCTACCTGCGGAGACCGGAATTTCGGGGATTACGTCGTTGCCGGATCTATGAATGCAACGTAGCGTTTCTCATGTCGGAAACGGCGGGCCGCGGTGGTCCGCCCAGCAGACCAAGGAGAAAACGATGCAGAAGTTCACCACCCCCGCCCCGGTCTCGGCCGTCGTCGACATCCCCGCCGGACACATCCGTTTCATCGCCGCGGACCGGGCCGACACCGTGGTCGAGATCCTGCCCGCGGACGCCTCCAAGGGCCGCGACGTCAAGGCGGCCGAGCGGATCGAGGTCACCCACACCGACGGAGTGCTGCGGATCGAGGCCCCCGAGGCGGCCAACCGGATCCTCGGCCCCTCCGGATCGGTCGAGCTGACCGTCCAGCTGCCCGCCGGCTCCCACATCGAGGTGAAGGCGGCCGCCGCCGAACTCCGGGGCGTCGGACGGCTCGGTGACGTCGTCTTCGACGGCCAGCAGGCGACCGTCAAGCTCGACGAGACCGAGAGCGCCCGACTCACCGTTCTCGCCGGGGACATCACGGTCGGCCGCCTGGGCGGACCCGCCGAGATCAGCACCCAGAAGGGCGACCTCCGTATCACCGAGGCCGTGCGCGGAACCGTCACCCTGCGCACCTCGCACGGGGAGATCGCCGTCGGCGCCGCCCGCGGAGTCTCCGCCTCCCTGGACGCCGGCACCACCTACGGCCGGGTCCACAACGCGCTCGCCAACACCGACGGCGCCGCCGCCGCCCTGAACATCCACGCGACCACCGCCTACGGCGACATCACCGCCCGCAGCCTGTAAAGGAGCACCTCCCATGGCAATCCCCACCACCGACCTGGCCATCGCGGCGAAGGGTCTGCGCAAGTCCTACGGCGACAAGACCGTCCTCGACGGCATCGATCTGGCCGTCCCGGCCGGCACGATCTTCTCCCTGCTCGGTCCGAACGGTGCCGGCAAGACCACCGTCGTCAAGATCCTCTCCACCCTCATCACCGCCGAGGCCGGCGAGCTGAACGTCGGCGGCCACGACCTGGCCGCCGCCCCCCAGAAGGTACGGGCCGCGATCGGCGTCACCGGCCAGTTCTCCGCGGTCGACGGACTGATCACCGGCGAGGAGAACATGCTCCTCATGGCAGACCTCCACCACCTGCCCAAGGCGGAGGGCAAGCGGGTCGCCGCGGAACTGCTGGAACGGTTCGACCTCACCGAAGCGGCGAAGAAGCCCGCCTCCACCTACTCCGGCGGCATGAAGCGCCGCCTCGACATCGCCATGAC
>NZ_JBSFHV010000028.1:0-92644 GCF_053597235.1 Streptomyces sp. NPDC001493 | reverse complement strand
TCTCTTTTTTCTCCCATCCTCTGCTTGACCCCGCCCGCCGGCGCGCCCCCCGAAACCCCTTTGGGGCGGGCGCCCCTCAACTTTTGGGTCCGGCCCCCCCGGCCCATTCGGTTTGCCTGGTCGGCTCAGTCGAGGTAGTCGCGCAGAACCTGCGAACGCGACGGGTGGCGGAGCTTCGACATGGTCTTCGACTCGATCTGCCGGATGCGCTCACGCGTCACCCCGTAGACCTTGCCGATTTCGTCCAGCGTCTTCGGCTGGCCGTCGGTGAGACCGAAGCGCATGGACACCACGCCCGCCTCACGCTCGGAGAGGGTGTCGAGCACCGAGTGCAGCTGCTCCTGGAGAAGGGTGAAGCTCACCGCATCGGCCGGAACGACTGCCTCGGAGTCCTCGATCAGGTCACCGAACTCGCTGTCCCCGTCCTCACCCAGCGGGGTGTGGAGGGAGATCGGCTCGCGCCCGTACTTCTGGACCTCGATGACCTTCTCGGGGGTCATGTCGAGTTCCTTGGCCAGCTCCTCCGGGGTGGGCTCACGGCCCAGGTCCTGGAGCATCTGCCGCTGGACGCGCGCCAGCTTGTTGATGACCTCGACCATGTGCACCGGGATACGGATGGTGCGTGCCTGGTCGGCCATGGCGCGGGTGATCGCCTGACGGATCCACCAGGTGGCGTACGTGGAGAACTTGTAGCCCTTGGTGTAGTCGAACTTCTCGACCGCGCGGATCAGACCGAGGTTGCCCTCCTGGATCAGGTCCAGGAAGAGCATGCCGCGACCGGTGTAGCGCTTGGCGAGCGAGACCACGAGACGGAGGTTGGCCTCCAGCAGGTGGTTCTTGGCCCGCCGACCGTCCTCGGCGATGATCTCCAGCTCGCGCTTGAGCTTCGGCGCGAGCTTGTCGGCGTTCGCCAGCTTGTCCTCGGCGAACAGACCCGCTTCGATCCGCTTGGCGAGCTCCACCTCCTGCTCGGCGTTGAGGAGGGGGACCTTACCGATCTGCTTCAGGTAGTCCTTGACCGGGTCGGCGGTGGCACCGGCGACGGCGACCTGCTGCGCGGGCGCGTCGTCCTCGTCGTCGTCGGAGAGGACGAAGCCCTTGTTCTCGCCCTCGCCCTCCTCGTCCTCGCCCTTGCCGACCTTGACGTCCTCGACCGCCTCGTCACCGTCGAGGAGGTCGTCCTGCTTGCCGGACTTCTTGGCGGCGGTCTTCTTGGCCACCGTCTTCTTCACGGCGGTCTTCTTCACGGCGGCCTTCTTGGCCACCGCCTTCTTCGCGGGAACGGCACCGGATTCACCGGACGCGTCCGCGCTGTCGACGGCCGGGGCGGCGGAGGCCGCGACGGTCCTCGTCACGGTCGTCTTCGCCGCGACGGTCTTGGTGGCGGTGCGCTTGACCGGGCTCTTCGCTGCGACGCTCTTGCGGGCGCGCTTCGGCGACTCCGCGGCACTGACCATCAGCGTCACACCCTCTTCCTCGAGGATCTGATTGAGGCTGCGCAGAACATTCTTCCACTGGGTTGGCGGAATCTGGTCAGCCTCGAAGGCCCGACGCACGTCGTCGCCGGCGATCTGCCCATCAGCCTTTCCCCGCTCGATGAGCGCCGTGACGGACTCGGATTCGGCAATCTCCGGCGGGAGCGTACGGGATGTGCTGGCCGACACGAACAACCTCTCGGAACGATGGAAACGGCTTCCGGCCCGGCCCTGGAGGGCTGGAGCCGACGTCCGTCGACTGGATGGTCGCCGACGGCGCGGGCTTGGCCGGGGAACTGCACAGCACACCGAATGGCTGCTGTATTCCTTCCGCGGCGGTCACCTCTTAGGTCATCGCACTGTTTCGAGGAGTGTTACGCCCAATCCGCGTGGCCCGAGTCACACCCCATGTACGACGAACAGTGCCAAGGGTGACATCTCCCCACAATTGTGCCGCCGGACCGCACGGTCCGGCGGCACAGGGTGCGTGTACCCCGGCCGTACCGCCCTCAGTGCTCGCGCGGAGCCGGAACCACGCGCTCCACCTCGGGGTGGACGACGAGGAGCTGCCGCATGGCCGACTCGGCGCCCGCCGAGTCGCCCGAGGCGAGGGCGTCGGCGATCCGGGCGTGCTGGCCGACCGATGCCTCGCTGGGCCGGTCGCACCCGGTGACCGGACTGCCGGATACGTGGAGGGCGGCGGAAACGATGCCGGAGAGGTGGTCCAGCATGCGATTGCCGGCGGCCTGGATCAGCAGGGCGTGGAACTCCGCGTCGGCGCGGGAGAACGTGACCCCGTCCCCCTGCCCCAGCGCATGCCCCATGATCTCGACCATTTCGCCGAGCCGCTGCTGAACGTCCTCCTGGCCGTGCCCGGCGGCGAGCCGCGCCGCGAGGGGCTCGATCGTCCACCGCAGCTCCGCCAGCTCGCGACGCTGGTCGTCGCGCTGAGGGCCGAAGGCGCGCCATTCGATGATGTCGGGGTCGAGCAAATTCCAGTCACTGACCGGGCGCACCCGGGTCCCCACATTGGGACGGGCGCTGACCAGACCCTTGGCTTCGAGGACACGCAGGGACTCGCGCACGACGGTGCGGGAGACTTCGAAACGCTGCCCGATCTCTTCGGGAACGAGAGGGCGGTCCGCGCCGAGGTCACCTGAAACGATCATCTGACCGAGCTGCTGGACGAGTTGGCCGTGCAGGCCTCGGCCACGACTGGCCGACCCCCGCCGACCGGTGCGCCCGAGCTCGGATTCGGAACCGCCCCAGGAACGCAGCGCCGCGCGTTCACCGGCCGGCTCCGCGTAGGGGTAACGGTCGAGGTCGCCCGGGCCGGCGAGGCCGGAATCGGCGGAGCGGGCGGTGGTCATCATGGTGTGCGCAAGGGTACTCACGCATCATTTGTCGGCGTGGCTCGCGCGCCCCTTGAGGTCTTTGCTGAAAAGCACACGAAAGGGTGATCGTCGCTCGCGCCGCAATTGACGCTTTATCGTCTCAATTCGGTCACACGAAGCCGAGTTGAGGTTCGGCGCTCGACCGTCGACTCTCCATGGTCACCAACGCGCCCTGTTCCGGAGGGCGGTACCGACGTAGGCGCAGATCAGAGCCGCCAGCGAGACAAGGAGCGCCAGACCGACGGGCTGGGCCAGAATCCGGCCGGCCGCCAGCAGCCACCGGTCCGGCCCCGGCGGGATGTCGAGCCAGGCCAGTTGCCGCAGGCGGGCGGGAAGGCCGGTGAGCGCGTGCGCGGCGGGCCCGGCGAACACCTTCTGAAGCAGCGGCACCACGAGTACGGGAACGGCGAGCACCGCCGCTACTCCGGCCACGGCCACCCGGAAGGTTCCCGCCGCGAGCAGCCCTGCCCAGGCACAGCCGACCGAAAGACCGATCCAACTGGCGCCCAGGAGAGTCGCGTTCCCCGGCACCGCGGCCAGTTCATCTCCGTAGAAAAGACGGAGCAGCTGGACGTCACAGACCACGGAGAGGAGTGCGAGCGTCGCCGCCACCGCGCCGGTGACGAGGAGTTTCGCCACGAGCAGGCCGAGCCGCCTCGGCACCGTGCCCCGGCTTGCCGCGAGAGCCGGGTAGCGGAATTCGTCGCCGTAGGAGAGCGCCCCCAGCAGTCCGGCCCCGAGTGCCGCCGGGGGAAGCGGCAGCAATGCCGGCCAGCCGGCGAGCAGATGCGGCTGGGAGGTTCCCCCGACGCGCGCCAGCAGAACGGATGCGGCAGCCGAGACGACCAGAACCGCCGCCACGATCAACGCCGTTGTCCGCACTCCCAGCATGCGCCTCACCTCGTACCGCATCGGGCGCAGCGGGCCCCGCGGGGGGCGCACCGTGATGGGCGGGGGCAGTTCGGAGAGCGCCGCCGCGGAGGCGGGAGCCGGCGCGGGGGGCGCGGGAGGGCCCGCGTCGCCGAGTTCGTCGGCGAGCAGGTGTACGGGGATGCCGTGCCGGAACGCGGCGTCCCCGATCTCCGCGCAGTTGCTCCCGTACACCGAGAGGCGGGCCCCTTCCTCGGCCACGATCTCCACGGACCTGCGGTTGTCCCGGGCTTCCCGGCCGACCACCGCGGCGAGGCGGGCGGCATGCGGGGACTGCACGGCGACACGGGGACGGAGACGGGTGCGGGCGAAGTCGGCGACCTCTTGGTCGGCCACGAGCCTGCCGCCGCCGATGGTGACGACTCGGTCCGCCGAGCGGATGGCCTCCTTGGGGTCGCTGGTGGTCCACAGCACCGTGCCGCCCTGGGCCGCGTGCGCGCGCATCAGCCCGTACAGCCAGCCACTCTCACGGGAGGACAGACCGTCGGCGGGATCGTCGAGCAGCAGCGTGTGCGGGTCGCCCAACAGGGCCGAGGCGAGCCCCAGTCTGCGGTCCATCCCGACGGAAAGCCCTCCGATGCGCTGGTCGCCGAGCCCGGAGAGACCGACGACGTCGAGCATCTCGTCGGCACGCGACAGAGGCGCGCCCGCGGCGGCGCAGAGCATGCGCAGCTGCCCCCGTGCGGTCCGCGCCGGATGACCGGGTACGTCCCCGAGCAGCACACCCACCTCCCGGGGCGGGTGCCCGATCCGGTGCAGGGGGCGGCCTCTGAAGTAGGTGACTCCGCGCCCGGGGTCGAGTTCCAGCATCAGGCGCAGGGCCGTCGTCTTTCCGGCGCCGGGGACACCGAGGAGCGCGGTGACACGGCCCGAGCGGGCTTCAAAGGTGAGATCGTCCACCACGGGCGGCAGGTCGCGGCGGCGGGCACTGGTCAGTCCGATGGCCTGGAGCATCGCTTCTCTCGCGGAAGGTGTGACCGCTCGGCGGCAGGGAGCGTGCGTACCTCAGCAACATAACGCGACATTTGCGACTTTTGGTGCAGCTGGAAGCTTACGAGTGTTCCGCGCTCGCGCTCTTGGAGAACCGCGGAGTCACCGTGCGCGAGACCGCCCGCAGGCCTCTCCGGCCGACGGATCAGCGGTCGGGCTCCCGGCCTCGGGCTCCGGGTCTCAGACCTCCGGCCTCAGCATGGGCGGGTTGAGCACGGTGGCGGAACCAGCACGGAACAACTGGGCGGGACGGCCGCCCTGTCGTGTCGTCGTACCACCCGAGGGCACCAGGAATCCTGGCGTGCCGGTGACCTTGCGGTGGAAATTCCTGGGATCCAGGACCACTCCCCACACGGCCTCGTAGACGCGGCGCAACTCTCCGACCGTGAACTCCGGCGGGCAGAACGCCGTGGCGAGCGAGGAGTACTCGATCTTGGACCGGGCCCGCTCCACTCCGTCCGCGAGGATGCGTGCGTGGTCGAACGCGAGCGGTGCGGACGACTCCTCCTCCCCCACCGTGTCACTGCCTGCCGCGAGCAGGTCGTCCACCGGCGCCCAACGCGCCCCGTTGGCGTCTCCTCCCGCGCGGGGAGCGGGGAGGTCGGGCGAGAGCGCCAGGTGGGCCACGCTGACGACCCGCATGCGCGGGTCACGGGACGGGGCGCCGTACGTGGCGAGTTGTTCGAGGTGGGCGCCGTTTCCGGCGACCGGAGCAGCCGGGTCGTGTGCGCAGAGCCCGGTCTCCTCGACCAACTCTCGGGCGGCTGCGGCGCTCAGGTCCTCGTCCGCGCGGACAAAGCCGCCGGGCAGCGCCCAGCGGCCCTGGAAGGGGGATTCCCCCCGGCGTACGACCAGCGCGCAGAGCGCGTGGCGCCGCACTGTCAGCACGACCAGGTCGACGGTGACAGCGAAGGGCGGGAACGTCGACGGGTCGTAGGACGGCATGCGGTGATCATAGTCGTCTCCCTGACGATAAACACTCCATTCCGCCACGTCCGAAAACGCGGCCGACGGCACGGCGCGGGGCCGCACTCCGGTGCCCTCGACGCCGTCGGATGCGGTGCGGTCTCCCCCGCGGGACCACACCGCACATACCGGGACGGAGCCGTACGGAGACCGGGCCGTACGGAAGCGCGGGCCGCACGGGAAGCGCGGGCTCGGGCGGCTCAGCCGCTGGTGCCGTCACCGTCCCCCTGCTGCCCGCGTGGCAGCCGCTCCCGGCGCCGGACCCGCGCCGTACCCGGATTGGCCGGGGTGACGGGGCGGGTACGGCCGGGGGCCCTCCTGCTGCGGGTGGCGGCCGACGGCCCTGCCGACGCACAGGTTCCCACCCGGCTCGCGTGGCGGGGCGCCGTCGCATCCGGCGGCTGGGCGGCTGGTCCGGCGGCCGACCTTCGGGCCTCTTCTTCCTCCTCCCGAAGGCAGCGCCGCAGCTTCTCCGGGTCCACGCCCTCGTTGCACGCCTGGTGGAGGAGCCTGGCGAAGGTGTAGTCGGGGTCCGCCCGCAGGGCGAGATCGAGGGCCACGCGTGCGCCGGGTTCGTCCCCGGTGGACCACGAGACCCAGGCAGCCAGCGCCAACGGGGCGGCGGCGTGCTCCACGTACGGGCCCACGCAGCGCCGGGCGAGGGCTCGCCAGAGACGCAGTGCCGCATGGGCCTCCGGGCCCTCCATCCATCGCGCGGCGCGGTCCCGGGTCTCCCTGTCCTGAAGCCCCAGGATCACGGCGGCGGCCTCGTCGTGGCTGATCAGGCCGTCGTCGCGGAAGTCGGCGACGCCCGCGGCCGCGGGGACGGGAGTATCGCCGACCCGCTGCAGCAGACCCCTCGCCAGATCCAGGGTCTCCCTGGCCACCTGGCTGCGTCCGTGGGTGTCGAGGATGCGGGTCACCATCGCCGCGCCCACCTCGTCCAGCGCGCGGAGCTGTTCCGGCTCGTGCGCGCCGGACCAGGGCACGAGCCGTTGCTCCAGCTCCCGGAGCGACCCTCTGACCTGGATCCCCGCGTAGGTCGCCGCCGCGGCCATCACAGTGGTGCCCGGAAGAGCGAGCAGGTTGCCGCCCTTCGGGCAGCACCGGCCGTCCGGGCAACAGTACGACCAGTACCTGCCGTTGGAGATGCAGAGCGCCTCCAGGACGGGAACGTCGAGCGAACCGCAAGCGGTGCGCAGGAGTTGGGCGAAGGGCCGCAGCCTCTCCATGACCTCGCGGGCGGTCTCCCCGGTGACCGGGTCCTGGCACAGGAAGAGGACGATCGCGTCCGGCCGGCCACGGCGCTGCCCGCTTCCCGAGATCAGACACCCCGCCAACTCGTCTGCTGCCGGGCCCCATTCCTTCTCCGACCGCGGGATCCCATGGCGCAGTCGCCCCCCGAAGCGGCCCCGGCCGCCGTGCAGTCCCACCATGACGACGCTGTCGGTCGGGTGGAACCCCAGCAGATAGGGAAGGGCGTCGGCGAGATCTGCGGGGCCACGGAGAGTGACCTGCTGGGTGTCGGAGGAACCGGTGGATTCATGGTGCTTGTTCATGGCTTGACCGTCCCGCACCACGCCAATTTCCGCGACCCCTGTGGATAACCTTATCCACAGACACGCAGCGTCACTGGCGGGTTGTCAGTACCCGGGGTTCTCATGGGGCCATGACCACTCACAAGCACGTAGACGCTCTCGGCACTCGACGCGCGGCCGCGCTCTTCGTACACGCCCACCATGCTGACGGCCGCCGGTACGGCCGCCTCTCCCTCCTCCAGTCACTCGATCGTCCTCCTGGCCAGGCTCTTTCGCGCCGACGCGGGATCCGACCGGGCTGCTCGGCACCGGAGACGAAGCGTACGGAACGGGTGGCCGCGGACTCAGCCCGCGGCGGCCAGCACCAGTGGAAGGACCTCTTCCGCGCCTGCCTTGCGCAGCAGGCGTGCGGCGACCGCGAGGGTCCAGCCGGAGTCGGTGGAATCGTCCACGAGCAGGACGGGCCCGGGCGACGCGACCAGCGCGGCCGCCAGTTCGTCGGAGACGGCGAAAGCACCGGACAGGGCTCGGACGCGCTGCGCGGAGTTGCTGCGGCGCGCGGTGTGCGCACCTTCCGGACCGGTGTGCGTCAGCGTGCCGAGGAAGGGCATGCGACCGACGGATGCGATCCCCTGGGCGAGGGAGCCGACCAGCTGTGGGCGCGAGAGGGACGGGACCGCGACGACCCCCACCGGCCGGGCGGAGGCGTCCGGGGTGTTGGTCGCCCAACCCCCCGAGGAGCGGGCCCAGTCGGCGAGGACGTCCACGGCCGCCCGCAGGACGTCGTCGGGGACGGGTACGTCCGGTGCGTTCTCGGCCAGCAGCGGACGCAGCCGGTTGCCCCAGCCGATGTCCGAGAGCCGGCCCAGGGCCCGCCCGCCGGAGCACTGCTCCTTGGCCGGGATACGCCCCTTCAGCTCGATGCCCAGGACGGGCAGCCCGGTCGGCCACATCCGGCGCGGCTCGATCTCCACTCCCGGCCGGTCCAGTTCCTTCGCCGCACCTGTGAGCGTCTCCGCCGATACGGAGGAATCGGCCCAGGCCCCCGCACAGTTGTCGCAGCGGCCGCACGGGGCCGCGCCCTCGTCGTCCAGCTGACGGCGCAGAAACTCCATCCGGCAGCCGGACGTGCTCACGTAGTCGCGCATGGCCTGCTGTTCGGCCGCCCGTTGCCGCGCCACCCAGGCGTAGCGCTCGGCGTCGTACACCCACGGGGCGCCGGTGGCCGTCCAGCCGCCCTTCACTCGCTTCACCGCGCCGTCGACGTCAAGGACCTTCAGCATCGTCTCCAGCCGGCTGCGCCGGAGCTCGACCGACGCCTCCAGCGCGGGGACCGACAGCGGTCGCCCCGCACCCTCAAGGGCCGTGAGGGTCTGGCGCACCTGGGTCTCGGGCGGGAAGGCCGTGTCGGCGAAGTAGCGCCAGATGGCCTCGTCCTCCTTGCCCGGCAGCAGCAGTACGTCGGCGTGGGCCACACCTCGGCCGGCTCGTCCCACCTGCTGGTAGTAGGCGATGGGCGACGACGGCGAGCCGAGGTGGACGACGAAGCCCAGGTCGGGCTTGTCGAAGCCCATACCGAGGGCCGAAGTGGCGACAAGCGCCTTGACCCGGTTCTCCTGCAGGTCGGTCTCCGCCTGGAGGCGGTCCGCGTTCTCCGTGCGCCCCGTGTAGGAGGCGACAGCGAAGCCCCGCTGCCGCAGGAAGGCGGTGGCCTCCTCGGCGGCGGCGACGGTGAGGGCGTAGATGATCCCCGAACCGGGTAGCTCCTCCAGGTGCTCGGCCAGCCAGCCCAGGCGGTGCGCGGCGTCCGGCAGCCGTACGACTCCGAGCCGCAGGCTCTCCCGTTCCAGCGGCCCGCGCAGCACGAGCGCCTCGCCGGCGCCCGTGCCGAGCTGGTCGGCGACGTCCGCGGTGACGCGTGCGTTGGCGGTGGCGGTGGTGGCCAGGACCGGCACCCCGGGTGCGAGCTCGGCGAGCATCGCCCGCAGCCGGCGGTAGTCCGGCCGGAAGTCATGGCCCCAGTCGGAGATGCAGTGCGCCTCGTCGACCACCAGCAGACCGGTCGTGGCGGCGAGCCGGGGCAGCACCTGATCCCGGAAGTCCACGGAGTTGAGACGCTCCGGGCTGACGAGAAGGACGTCCGTCTCGCCACGCTCGACCTCGCCGTAGATGGTCTCCCACTCTTCCGGGTTGGCCGAGTTGATGGTGCGTGCCTGGATACCGGCCCGCGCCGCCGAGTCGACCTGATTGCGCATCAGGGCGAGCAGCGGCGAGACGATCACCGTGGGGCCGGCTCCACGTCGGCGCAGCAGGGCGGTGGCGACGAAGTACACAGCCGACTTACCCCACCCGGTGCGCTGCACCACCAGGGCCCGGCGGCGGTCTTCCACCAGAGCCGCCACCGCCTGCCACTGGTCCTCCCGCAGCCGCGCCGAGCCGCCCGGGTCACCAACCAGTTCGGCGAGGATGGCGTCTGCTTCGGTGCGGAGATCCAGGGTGTTCATGCCCCCCATGCAACCCGATGTCCGGGCAGCACGGCCACCTCACGCAGGGTGACGAACACGGGTACGGAAGGCTCCCGTGCCGGATGCCGTTCCGGGGTGTTCCTTCCGTGCCCCGCTGTTCGAAGGAGGCGGGAGGCATCGTGGGAGCCCTCGGCGGGCAGGGATATCCAGGTCTTTACGGCAGATATCCGTCAGGTGTTCCAATTGCTCGTTGCCGCCCGCCGATACGCCAGGAAGAATTGGAGTTGCCTCCCGCACGGTCATTTCACGGCCCGTATGGGCGTGCCCTCTGTCATCCTGCCCGCACCGTGGGCGCGTAACGAAGGGAGAACCGTGACCTTCGGATTCGCACCGTCCGCAGACACCTCACCGTGGGCGGCGTCCTCGATGTCGGCCGGCTCCACCAGTCGTCTCGCCCGGATGCTGGAGCCCACCGAGTGGGCATCGGCAGGTATACCCCTGCTGCGAAACCCCCGTGAGGTGGTGAGCGGGCTCCACGCCCGCCACCGTCCCACTCCGGCCACCGCCGTCGTGGCCGTCCTCGACCACGAGGAACGGCTGAACGCCAGCGCCTCGTTCGTCAGGCGTGGCTCCGCTGCCGCGGACGGCTGGGAGTTCCGCAACGCGCTCCTCTCCCACCTGCGCCGGGTCATCCCGCACGACCTGCGTCGCCGTACTCCGGCCCGTACGGCGGTCCTGCTCTACTGCCGGGAGGGCGACGAGCGCTGGACGGAGGAGGACGGCGCCTGGATGTGGGGGCTGCGGGACGCCTGCACCCTGCACGGGCTGCGCTGCGGTGCGTACATCACGCTGACCCGGGGCGGCTGGCAGGTACTGGGCGAGGGAAGGGGCGGCAGGCAGCCGAGCTCCTTGTCCACGCCCGCCTCGCTCGCGGAGGCGTTCGCCCCCGCTCCGTCTCCACTCCGCACGGGCGGCCGGGCGACCGAGGCGATGCTGCGCACGGCTGCCCGCTGAACCCGGCCGACCGAGACGCCCAGTTACCCGAAGCGCCCGGCGGACCGAGACACCTGGCGGACCGCGACGCCCGGCGGACCGGAATCCGGCCGCCCCGTGCGGGACGGCCGGCCCGGAACGCCCGGACAGCGGGCTCCCGGTCGGATCAGACGCTCGCGCCGAGGGCGGAGTTGATCGCCTTCGGATCGCCGCACACGATCAGCAGCGCGCCGGCCCGCTCCTGCGCGAGGGACAGCCGCTGGGCGGCTTCGCCGGCCAGGTCGCCGTTGACGGCGACGACCACGACCGGACGCCCGGCCGCGCGGCCGATCGCCGACAGGTCCGCGAAGAACACGTCGTCACGGGCATCGTGCTGCGCCCAGTAGGCGGCCTCGCCGAAGGAGAGTTCGTGCGTCGCCCACGGGTGCTGCTCACCCGTGGTGAGCACGAGGACGTCGCCCGGAGCGCGACCGTTGTCGAGCAGCAGGTCGACGGCCTCCTCGGCGGCGTCGAGCGCGCCGGCGACAGGGGCCGGGATCACCTGCAGCTGCGGCACGGAACGATTCTCCGTGTGCGCGGACGGGCCGGGGGCAGGGTGGGGGCGCTGCACCGGGGGCGCAGGCCGTGCGGGTCCCGGGTGTCCGGGACGCGGTGTGGCCGCGGAACGCGGACCAGGAACGGGACGGGGGGTCGACGCGGTGCGGCCGGCGGCCGGAATCACACGGGGACCCTGAGCGCTCTCGTGAATCTGAGGCTCCTCGGGGTGAGAGGCATGGATGGTTGTCTATCAAATGCCGATACGCCTGGTGTCGGCGGGTGGGTGCGCAAGCGCGATCAGAAGTCGAAGCCGAGCTGGCCCCCGCTTTCGAGTGCTGCCGCCTCGGCGGAGAAGCGGACCTTCTTCAGGTGCTGCCAACGCGGCAGCGCGTCGAGGTACGACCAGGACATGCGGTGGTGGGGGGTGGGCCCCAGCTTCTCCAGCGCCGCCCGGTGCGTCGGTGAGGGATATCCCGCGTTGGCTCCGAAGGCGAAGTCCTCGAACTCTCCGGTGTCCGCACCGAGTTCCGCCATCATCGTGTCGCGGTGCACCTTGGCGATGACCGAAGCGGCGGCGACCGCGATGCAGGACTGGTCCCCCTTGATGACGGTACGTACCCGCCACGGGCTTCCGAGGTAGTCGTGCTTGCCGTCGAGGATCACCGCGTCGGGGCGTACCGGCAGCTCGTCCAGGGCACGGACGGCGGCGAGACGCAGCGCGGCCGTCATCCCGAGGTCGTCGATCTCCTCGGGAGAGGCGTGGCCGAGACCGAAGGCGGTGACCCAGTCACGCAGGACGGGCGCCAGCTCGGCACGGCGCCGGGGCGTGATCAGCTTGGAGTCGGTGAGCCCCTCGGGGGGCCTGCGCAGACCGGTGACCGCCGCGCAGACGGTGACGGGACCTGCCCACGCTCCGCGTCCGACTTCGTCGACACCGGCGACGGTCCGGGCACCGGTGGTGGCACGGAGCGAGCGCTCGACGGTGTGCGTGGGTGGTTCGTACGGCATGGCGCCAGACAGCGTACGCCGATGGCGGCGGCGACGACACCCCGGGGGACCGGGCATTCCGTGAACTGCCCGGCACACGCGGTGTCCCATGCCCGTCACGGGCATCCGTCCGGAGCGCCGGGATGTTCGTTCCGACCCGCCCGGCCGCCCCACGCAGCCCAGCCGCCCAGCCGCCCGCGGGAGCTGTTCGACGGCCGCACCGCCGGCGACAGCGGGCGGTGCGGCCAGCGGTGCGGCCAGCGGCGAGGGCGGTGGTCGATTCCGGCAGGCAGTCGGCGGGCGGATCCGGCGCGCCCCCCGTGTCGGATGCGGTGTGGACCGCTCCCGTCAGTACGGGTCGTACGGGTCGTACGGGTCGGAGTGGCCGGGATCGACGGGGTCGCGGCCGATGCGGTAATCGGTGTCGTTCAGCGCGTAGCACGGGGACCCGGTCGGGGCGACGGGGCGCTTGGCGAGGATGTCCCGCGCCTTCGCCTCGCTCCAGCTCGTGGCGTACCACGGTGCGTCCGAACGCCGGAGCGTGCTCTGGATCTCCCGGAGCGCGCAGGCACGCATGTTCACGTCGGGAATTTTGTCCAGGGCGGGCACCGCGTCGGCCGACAGGTTCTGGAGGTAGGTGATGTCGATCGCCTTGCCCTCGCGGTAGCGCTGGACGTTCTGTTCGGCGATCAGCCGGTCGGGGGAGATCAGGCCGAAGGCCAGTACGCCGATTGCGGCGCTGACCGCGACCGCCCTGGGGAGATGCCGGGCGCCGAAGACGCCGGCCGCGATGATCAGCACCAGCACGACGCCGAGCCAGAGTTCGACCGCCGCCACCGAGATGCGCAGCCGGGTGAGGCCGAACGCGTCGACGTACAGGTCCATGCGACGCAGCGCGGAGGCCACGACGACGAGTGTGAGGACGCAGAGGGTACCGAGCACACCCTTGACGAGCAGGCGGTCCTTCGCCCCACCGCGCGGGGCGAGCCGCAGGGCCAGGGCGATGACCACCAGGGTCAGCAGAGTGGCCCACAGCAGCTGCCAGAAGCCTTCACGGGCGTACTCCGCGGGCTTCAGGCCGGTCTCCTCCAGGACCTTGTCGTAGCCGCCGAGCAGCACGACGAGCTGAAGCGCGATGAACGCGGCGAACAACACGTCGAGCACGATGAGCGGAAGCGCCCACTCCACTCGCCCCCGCGCCCGACCCGGCCGGACGGTGATCCCGTCCCAGCGCGTGGGTGCGGCGGCCGTGTGCGCGGCGGCGAGCGCGCCGGCCAGGCCCAGCACCAGGAGAAGGACCCGCACGGGCCCGTCGCCCACCGAGACGTCCGGCAGAACATCGCCGAGCAGGTCCGCGAAGGCCGCGTCGGCACTGGCGAAAAGGGTCCCGAACACCAGCAGCAGCACCACGGCGACGGCCGCCGTCCGGAGCACGGTGCCCCAGTGCGCCCGCGAGCCGGTGGCCCGCGCACGGACACCGCGCAAACCCCATCCGACGCCCGGGACCACCCCGTCCAACACCCCCAGCGAGCCCGCGAACACGCCGAGCCAGCTCCGGCTGCCATGCAGGGCGAGGGAGCCCAGGGCGACCGCGGACACCACGGCGAGGAAGGTGGGCCAGCCCGCGTCGAACAGCGCCGGGATCGCCAGCAGCGCCAGCCCCCCGGC
This sequence comes from Streptomyces sp. NPDC001493, assembly GCF_053597235.1. Classification (NCBI taxonomy): domain Bacteria; kingdom Bacillati; phylum Actinomycetota; class Actinomycetes; order Kitasatosporales; family Streptomycetaceae; genus Streptomyces; species Streptomyces sp. NPDC001493. The sequence goes on along the minus strand of NZ_JBSFHV010000028.1, from coordinate 78,701 downwards.
CGCCCAGGTCAGCGTCCACGCGCGCGCGCCGCGCCCGGCCCTGCGCGCCTCCAGCCAGGCTCCGGCCGCGGCGGGCAGCGCCACGAGGAGAAGATTGATCCCGAGGCCGTCGCCGAGCAGCAGCGCGCTGAGGATGCCGGTGGCGAGGACCGCCCACAGGGTCGCGCCCCCGATGGGCGGCGGAGCGGCAGGGCGGACCTGCGCGAACACCCCCGGTTGCGCGGGCCGGAGCTGCCAGGGGTTGGCAGGCGGCGCCGAGGACGCCTGGGGCGGGGTCGGGTGCGGCTGGAGCGGGGCCTGGGATGCCGGGACCGGATCCGATGCCCGGGACGCCGCACGCGGATGCGCACTGCCGCCGGACTGCTTACCGGCCACCGGGGCGGCCACCGGGGACACGGGCCCCCCGTCCGCCCCACCGGAGCCGGAGCCCCCGCCGCTCCCGGCACCCTCGGAACCCACGGGCCCTCCGGCACCTCCGGAACTCCCGGATCCGCCGTCCTCGGGCCCCCCGGCCGCATGGGTCTCACCGGACTCACCGGACTCGCCTGACGGCGACGACGCGTCCTGCGGGCCCGGTATCCCGGGCGGCTGGTCGGACGTGGTCATGGGACCCCTCCCCCACGCGGGCCCGCCGTACGGCCGAGCGTCGGCGCGTCACCCGCTGTCTCGTTCCTCGCGCACCGGTGCAGATCACCGGGCGGCGCGTGGCCGAAACAGTAGCGGCGCGGGGCCCGCGCGCACCGGCTCCCGGGTCCCTGTGGCAGGACCGTGACAGGAAGGGCGGCATGGTCACGCTCCGCACCCGAACACGTTCGCCGGGCTCCCGGGTGCGGACTCGGTCGAGCGCCCGATCCGTACGGGCACGCCCATCCCGGCGTCTGGCCGACGCGGCTGTCAGCGGCGAGGTTCGGCGGGCACCCAGAAGGGCGCATCCTCGGTCTGTGCCAGCCATCCGGCCGGCGGGGCGCCGGCTTGGCCCGCCGCGACGATTCCGCCGACGATGGCGCAGGTGGTGTCGACGTCACCGCCCGCCTGGGCGGTGACCCAGAACGCCTCCTCGTACGAGCCGAGGGAGCGGGCCGCCGACCAGAGGGCGAAGGGGACGGTGTCCTGGGCGCTGGTGCGGCGGCCGTTGCCGAGGACCGCGGCAACCGTCGTGGGGTCCTCGTAGTCGAGCATGTCCTTCGCCCGCCGCAGCCCGGCCACCACCGCGCTGCGCGGCAGCAGGGCGATCACCGTGTCGAGCAGCTCCTCCGGCGGGGGCGGTCCTCCGGGGGCGGCGGCGAGCGCCGCCGCGGCGGCCACGGCCATCGCCCCGGTGACGGCCTCACGGTGCTGGTGGGTGGTGTAGGAGGAGATCTCGGCCTGGTGGGTGGCCTGCTCGGGATCGCCGGCGTACCAGGCGCCGAGCGGGGCGATGCGCATGGCGGAACCGTTGCCCCAGGACCCCTGGCCCTGGAACAGCCCGGCGGCGAGTTCCTGCCAGTCGCCGCCTTCTCGCACGAGCCGGAGCATCCGGTTCACCGCGGGGCCGTAACCGCGGTCGAAGTCGTGGTGCTCGGCGAAGGAGTGGGCTAGCGCGTCCTGGTCGATGCGGCCGTGCTCGGCGAGCACCGCCACCACCGAGCAGGCCATCTCGGTGTCGTCGGTCCACTGCCAGGGCCCGGACGGCACCGTGCGGCTGCGCAGCAACGGGTAGTTCACGGGGACGAAGAACTGGGAGCCCAGGGCGTCTCCGACGGAGAGTCCGCGCAGGCTGGCGAGGGTGCATTCGTAACGACGTTCGAATGTTTCGGAGGAGTAAGAGATCATCTTCCTACCACTCTATTCACTAGGTCCATGACGGCTCAGGAATTCCATGACGGCTCAGCGAAACGCTCTGCCGCTCTGCCGCTCTACCCAGTGATGCCGTACGGCTCCGGGGTCCGCCAGCGCGCGAACGGGCGGTCCAGGGTGTAGCGGTTGTCGGGTCCGAGCAGCAGCATCCGGGTCTCGCCGTTGCCCGGGTTGGACAGCGACTCGAACTCGGCGACCGACCAGTGCAGCCAGCGCATGCAGAACAGTCTCATCGTGAGCCCGTGCGTCACGAGCAGCACGTTCGGCGGGTGGTCGGGGTCCTGGAAACTCCGGTGCAGGCTCTCCAGGAAGGCGCCGACCCGGTCGTAGACGTCAGCTCCGGACTCGCCCTGGGCGAAGCGGTAGAAGAAGTGCCCGTAGGCGTCCCGATACGCCTTCTGGAGCCGCACGTCGTCCCGGTCCTGCCAGTTTCCCCAGTCCTGCTCGCGCAGCCGGGGTTCCTCGCGCACCCGCACCCGGGTCAGGTCGAGCCCGAGCGCGCGGAAGGTCTCGTGGGTGCGGCGGTAGGGGGAGACGTACACACTCACCCGCTCGTCGCCGAACAGCTCACGCAGCCGGAAACCCGTCGCCTCCGCCTGCTGGAGCCCGGTATGCGTCAGCCGCAGGGCGTGGTCGGGCTCACGCTCGTACACCGTGTCGTCCACATTGCCCTCGGACTCTCCGTGCCGTACGAGGACGATGCGCTGCGGTCGTGCCATGGAACGACCCTAAGGGCTGCGAACGAATACGCCTTGTTCGAACGGAGGCGCGAACTCTCCGGCACCCGGCCGCGCACAGCCGGGCACGGCCGGTTCAGGCCCAGGTCCGACGGCCGGGCCGGACCGCATGACGCCGTGGCCGGGTCAGGCGACCGTCCAGGACGGCTCCAGCTGGACGACGTCCCCGCTCAGCGCCAGTACGTCCGTCTCGGTCTCGGCGCGCTCCGACAGCCGCTCGGCGCTCTGGACCCGGTACTTACCGCGCTCCGAACTCGACTGCCACATGGACAGCACCAGGAACTCGTGGCCCGGCGCCTCGCCGAAGACCCCTCGCAGCATGCCCGGAGATCCCGCCATGGCCGGATTCCAGACCCGCTGCTGCATGAGCGCGAAGTGCTCGACCCGGTCCTCGCGGACCTTGCTGTGGGCCACCCGGACGACATCGGCGTCGGTGAAATCCGGTTCAAAGCCCGTCTTCACGTCGAAGCGGTACTCGAACAGCTTGACCTGCGCCTCGCCGTACGCACCCGGCCGCCCGGCGGTCGCGCCGTCGCCCGTCCGCGCCATGTAGGAGTCGTAGAAGACCCGGTTCTCCCAGAACGCGAAGACGTGCGCGACGTCCGGACGTCCCCGGCTCCACCCGCCGCCCTGTCCTCGGAACCCCGGCTCATCGAGCAGCCCCGCCCCCTGTCGCTGCCCCTGTTCGAACCCATGACGGTCCACTACGGCGCAACGCATCCACTTGACCAGCACCGCGCCATCGTACGGCTCCGGGCGTGGCGCGCGTCACTCTCCCGTGGAGAACGTCCGAACTCCGTCCACAACAGGGTGCGGGATACACAGAATGATCACCATGACCGGACTGCATGCCCATCCCCTGTTCTCCCGGCTGGAATCCGCCCAGCACATACTCGTCGCCGGGGCCGGCGGCGGCTTCGACATCTACGCAGGCCTGCCGATAGCCCTGTCGCTCCTGCACCGGGGGAAGGACGTCACGCTGGCCAATCTCACCTTCAGCTCGATCGAGAGCCTTCCCCTGGACGACTGGGTCGCGCCGGACGTCGCGGCCGTCACCCCCGACAGCTCCCCGTACCAGACGTACTTTCCCGAACGCACCCTCGCCCAGTGGCTGGCGCTGAACGGGTACCCCAGCACCGTCCACGCCCTCGCGCGCGTGGGTGTCCAGCCACTGCGCGACGCGTACCGGGCGCTGATCGAGCGGTACGCCATTGACGCGGTCGTCCTCGTCGACGGCGGTACGGACATCCTCATGCGGGGCGACGAGTCAGGTCTCGGCACCCCGGAGGAGGACCTCACCTCCGTCGCCGCGCTCGCCGGGATCGACGTGGCGGAGCGGCTGATCGTCTCCGTCGGCTTCGGGATCGACGCGTACCACGGGGTCAGCCACGGGCTCGTGCTGGAGAACATCGCCGCCCTGGAGCGGGACGGCGCCTACCTCGGCGCGTTCTCCCTGTCCCGTTCGACGCGCGAGGGCGCGCTCTATCTCGACGCGGTCGCGCACGCCCAGGAGAGCACCCCGGACCACCCCAGCATCGTCAACGGGTCAATCGCCGCAGCGGTCCGTGGCTCGTTCGGGGACGTACGGTTCACCTCGCGCACCCGGGGCAGTGAACTGTTCATCAACCCCCTGATGTCGCTCTGCTTCGCCTTCGAGCTGGAAGGCGTGGCCCGCAACTGCCTCTATCTCGACCGCATCGAGGACACCCATCTCCTGCGCCAGGTCAGCAGCCGGATCGAGCTGTTCCGCGAGGAGACCGTCCAGCGCGCACCCCTCCGCATCCCGCACTGAGAAGCACTCGGAGCACCCGGAGCACCGAGAATCACCGAGAGCACTGAGAAGCACCCAGAGCTCCCAGAGCTCCCAGAGCACCCAACCCTGAGCATCCGCGGCCCTCACCACACGGCCGCTTCACGCCACTTCGGGCCGGACCTGGCCCGATCCGGCCGCCCGGCGCCAACGCGGTTGGATCCGGGAAGAGTTATAGCCATCATCAGGTGATAGGACCGGATCGATGGCGCAGCGGCATGAAGGGAAGTCCGATGAGCACCCCCAACAGCACTCCCAACAAGGACATCGAGAAGGTCGAAGTACGGCTCAAGTGGGACCCCAGCGAGCTCGGTGAACCGCCCAACGACCTGGACATCATCGCCGGCACGTACGTCGCCGACGCCCCGTTCGGAGACCCCGACTACCTCGTGCACTTCGACAGCCGCTCCCCCGACGGCACCATCACCCTCAACCGGGACAGCAGGAACGGCCAGGGGTTCGGGTTCGACGAGGTGATGACCCTGGAACTCGACCGGCTCGCGGAGCGGTACGTACGGGTCGTCGTCGGCGTGGCGATCCAGCAGCGCGACGGCCGCAAGACGTTCGGGGCGGTGGCCCACACCGGCGTGCAGATCCGCGAGGGGTACACCGAGCTGGCCGAGGACGACTTCTCGCGCGTCGCCTCGGCGACTGCGGCGGTCGTGGCCGAGTTCACCCGGGACGGCGCGGGCCTCTGGACCTTCCACTCCGTGCTCCGGGGCTTCGACGGCGACCCGGGCACCTTCGCCGCCGAGATGGGCAGGGACGCAGGACCCTCGGCGTGAAGGCCCGGAGAGCCGCGGGGGCCCCGAAGGCCCTGAAGGACCGGTAGAACCAGCAGGTCCGGACGTACAGCAGGACGAGCCAGCAGGACGAGCAACAGAACAGGCAGCAGAACGGGCAGCAGACCGAACGCCGGAACGCTCAGGGGTGTCCCGAGCTCCCTGAGTCCGACGGAAACGCGCCGAGGGCGGTGGTCCCGGTCTCCCGGGTCCACCGCACTCGGCGGTCACTCAGCTGTCACTCGTGCGTGCGACAGCGCGTGCGAGCGGCTGGGATCAGCTGCAACCGCTGGTCGAGCCGCAGCCCTCGCAGATGTAGCAGGAGCCGGCGCGCTGCATCTTCGTCCCGCAGGAGAAGCAGAGCGGGGCGTCGGCGCTGATGCCGAGCTGCATCTCGACCAGTTCGGCCGAGGTGTGCGCGGTCCGCGGCGCCGGCTTCTCGGCTGCCTCCACCGGGGCGGCGACGGCCTTCAGCGGCTCCACGTGCAGCGGGGCGGACTGGGCCAGCGACTCGGTGTGCAGGTCCTCGTCCTCCTCGGCCGGCTCGTAGGAGCCGGTGTCGAGGTGACGCTGACGCTCCTCAGCAGAGTGGATGCCGAGGGCCGAGCGGGTCTCGAAGGGCAGGAAGTCGAGCGCCAGGCGACGGAAGATGTAGTCGACGATCGACTGCGCCATCCGCACGTCCGGGTCGTCCGTCATGCCGGCCGGCTCGAAGCGCATGTTGGTGAACTTCGAGACGTACGTCTCCAGCGGGACGCCGTACTGCAGACCGACCGAGACGGCGATGGAGAAGGCGTCCATCATGCCCGCGAGGGTGGAGCCCTGCTTCGACATCTTCAGGAAGACCTCGCCGAGACCGTCGTCCGGGTAGGAGTTGGCGGTCATGTAACCCTCGGCGCCACCGACCGTGAAGGAGGTGGTGATGCCCGGACGGCCCTTGGGGAGACGCTTGCGGACCGGACGGTACTCGACGACCTTCTCGACCGCGGTGCGGATGGTCTCCTCGGCCTTGGCGGTGACCGCCTCCTTCTCCTTCTCCTTGGTCTTGGCGGAGAGGGGCTGGCCGACCTTGCAGTTGTCGCGGTAGATGGCGAGCGCCTTGACGCCCATCTTCCACGCCTCGAAGTAGACCTCTTCGACGTCCTCGACCGTGGCCGTCTCCGGCAGGTTCACGGTCTTGGAGAGCGCGCCGGAGATCCACGGCTGGATGGCCGCCATCATCCGGACGTGGCCCATGGCCGAGATGGAACGCTCGCCCATGGCGCAGTCGAAGACCTCGTAGTGCTCGGTCTTCAGGGCCGGGGCGTCGATGACGTTCCCGTTCTCCGCGATGTGGGCGACGATCGCCTCGATCTGCTCCGGCTGGTAGCCGAGACGGCGCAGCGCCTGCGGCACGGTGCCGTTGACGATCTGCATCGAGCCGCCGCCGACCAGCTTCTTGAACTTGACCAGGGCGAGGTCGGGCTCCAGGCCGGTGGTGTCGCAGGACATCGCCAGACCGATGGTGCCGGTCGGGGCGATGACGGACGCCTGGGCGTTGCGGAATCCGTTCTTCGCGCCGAGGCGGATCACGTCCTGCCAGGCCTCCGTGGCGGCGGCCCAGATCGGCGAGTCCAGGTCGTCCACGTGGACGGCCTTGGTGTTGGCGTCGGCGTGCTGCTGCATGACGCGCTGGTGGGGCTCGGCGTTGCGGGCGTAGCCGTCGTACGGGCCGACGACCGCGGCGAGCTCGGCGGAGCGGCGGTAGGAGGTACCGGTCATCAGCGAGGTGATGGCGCCGGCGAGCGCGCGGCCGCCGTCGCTGTCGTACGCGTGGCCGGTCGCCATCAGCAGGGCGCCGAGGTTGGCGTAGCCGATGCCGAGCTGGCGGAAGGCGCGGGTGTTCTCGCCGATCTTCTCCGTCGGGAAGTCCGCGAAGCAGATCGAGATGTCCATCGCGGTGATGACCAGCTCGACGACCTTGGCGAAGCGCTCGGACTCGAAGGACTGGTTGCCCTCGCCGTCGTCCTTGAGGAACTTCATGAGGTTCAGCGAGGCGAGGTTGCACGAGGTGTTGTCCAGGTGCATGTACTCACTGCACGGGTTCGAGCCGTTGATGCGGCCGGACTCCGGGCAGGTGTGCCAGGCGTTGATGGTGTCGTCGTACTGGATGCCCGGGTCGGCGCAGGCCCAGGCCGCCTCGGCCATCTTGCGGAAGAGGGACTTCGCCTCGACCTCTTCGATGACCTCGCCGGTCATGCGGGCACGCAGACCGAACGTGCCGCCGGACTCCACGGCCTTCATGAACTCGTCGTTCACGCGGACGGAGTTGTTGGCGTTCTGGTACTGGACGGACGTGATGTCGTCGCCGCCCAGGTCCATGTCGAAGCCCGCGTCGCGCAGGGCGCGGATCTTCTCCTCCTCCTTCACCTTGGTCTCGATGAAGTTCTCGATGTCGGGGTGGTCGACGTCGAGGATGACCATCTTGGCCGCGCGGCGGGTGGCGCCACCGGACTTGATGGTTCCGGCGGAGGCGTCGGCACCGCGCATGAAGGAGACCGGGCCGGAGGCGTTGCCGCCGGAGGAGAGGAGCTCCTTGGAGGAACGGATGCGGGACAGGTTCAGGCCTGCGCCGGAACCGCCCTTGAAGATCATTCCCTCTTCCTTGTACCAGTCGAGGATCGACTCCATGGAGTCGTCGACGGACAGGATGAAGCAGGCGGAGACCTGCTGCGGCTGGGGGGTGCCGACGTTGAACCAGACCGGGGAGTTGAAGCTGAAGATCTGGTGCAGGAGGGCGTACGCCAGCTCGTGCTCGAAGATCTCCGCGTCCTCGGGAGTGACGAAGTAGCCGTGCTCCTCGCCGGCCTTGCGGTACGTCTTCACGATCCGGTCGATCAGCTGACGCAGACCGGTCTCGCGCTGCGGCGTACCGACAGCTCCGCGGAAGTACTTGCTGGTGACGATGTTGACCGCGTTCACCGACCAGAAGTCGGGGAACTCGACGCCACGCTGCTCGAAGTTGATCGAGCCGTCGCGCCAGTTGGTCATGACGACGTCACGGGACTCCCACGCCACCTCGTCGTACGGATGCACGCCGGGGGTGGTGTGGATGCGCTCGATACGCAGACCCTTGCTCGGCTTGGCTCCCTTGGTGCGGGAACTCCGTGCCGGGCCGCTCGCCGTCTCTGTCATGCCGCCTCCCATATGTGGGCAAAAACGCCCTGAAGTGCCCAGTTCTTCCCGGGGCACGGTGCTGTGTCTGGTGCTCCGGACGCCGCCCTCGGCGCCGGAAGCAGGTCTGTGGACCACCCTGTCGCCGACCGGCAGACCTCAGCCGGAGGGCGTGTACCACTCAGTGGGCGGGAACGGAGGGAGCGGGGACCTCAGGGGTCTCCCCGCCCTCTCCGGCGGGAAGCCGCCGTTCGCGCAGTTCCGCGATGGCGGCCTCGAAGTCTTCGAGCGAGTCGAACGCCCGGTACACGGACGCGAAGCGCAGGTACGCGACGAGGTCGAGTTCCCGCAGGGGGCCGAGTATGGCCAGCCCCACGTCGTGGGTCGTCAGCTCGGCGCTCCCGGTGGCGCGCACCGCCTCCTCGACCCGCTGGCCGAGCTTGGCGAGAGCGTCCTCGGTGACCGGCCGCCCCTGGCATGCCTTGCGGACGCCGGAGATGACCTTGGTGCGACTGAAGGGTTCGGTCACCCCGCTGCGCTTGACGACCATGAGCGAGCAGGTCTCCACCGTGGTGAACCGGCGGGAGCAGTCGGGGCACTGCCGGCGGCGCCGGATCGACGTGCCGTCGTCCGTCGTGCGACTGTCGACGACCCTGCTGTCGGGGTGCCTGCAGAAGGGGCAGTGCATGGTTCCCAAGCCTCCTTCACGGCACGAGTAATAAGCCTCACAGCGCCCCGCCGGGGCCCTTCGAAGCAGTCACCAGCATAGGGGATTCCCGGCGCTTGTTCGGACCGGGGACCACAACTTCTGGGCGACCCGGGCCATCCAACCACTAGATCTAGGGTTTCACTCGGTTTCGGCCCCAGGCGTGTCGGACCGGCCCGGGACGCCCGGGCCGCGCACGGCCAAGGCACGAGGGTACGGGAAACGCCCGCGCTCCGGGACGCGGGGTGGCACCCCTCCGGCGCGTCCGCCGGGACCGGCGGGGGCCTCCCGGGCGACTCGCGCGCACCGTCCCCGGGCGCGCCAAGGGGAGGCCCCGGAGAGGGCCCCGCGGCCACCGCGCGAAAAGTGCGGCGGTACCGTTATGAACCGAATTCGCGAGCCGCCCGCACCCGGGATCCACGAGCCGCCCACACCCGAGCGCATACACCCGGTCACAAAGGCACGGCAGGCCTTTATTCGTTTTTCACTCGAACGTGTGTTTGGCGCAACCTTTCGAAAGCTACTACCGTTGTCCCAGCCAGGGAGAACATTTCGAGAGGGGCCGATGTGACCACCAGCGCCGACAGTGCCACGATCACTGCCCGGGACCACCGCTCTCCGAGCCGACCTGAGCCGGTGCATGCAATGAATGACTCTGTCACGAACCCGGACGGGCCGGAGCCCCCCAGGGCCGCGCGCTCCTTGCCCGGGCGACCTCCTGGCATCCGGGCCGACAGTTCGGGCCTCACCGACCGGCAGCGGCGGGTCATCGAGGTCATCCGCGACTCGGTGCAGCGCCGGGGCTACCCACCGTCGATGCGGGAGATCGGGCAGGCCGTCGGCCTGTCCAGCACCTCGTCGGTGGCCCACCAGCTGATGGCCCTGGAGCGCAAGGGTTTCCTGCGCAGAGACCCGCACCGCCCGCGGGCGTACGAAGTCCGCGGCTCGGACCAGCCCATCTCGCAGCAGACGGACACGACCGGCAAGCCCGCCGCCTCGTACGTCCCCCTGGTCGGCCGGATCGCGGCCGGTGGTCCGATCCTCGCCGAGGAGTCGGTGGAGGACGTCTTCCCGCTCCCGCGCCAACTGGTCGGTGACGGCGAGCTGTTCGTGCTGAAGGTCGTCGGCGACTCCATGATCGAAGCCGCGATCTGCGACGGCGACTGGGTCACTGTACGCCGCCAGCCGGTCGCCGAGAACGGCGACATCGTCGCTGCCATGCTGGAGGGCGAGGCCACGGTCAAGCGGTTCCGCCGCGAGGACGGTCACGTGTGGCTGCTCCCGCACAACGCCGCGTACCAGCCGATCCCCGGTGACGAGGCCACCATTCTCGGCAAGGTCGTGGCGGTGCTGCGGCGCGTCTGAGCCGCGGCGCGGCAACCCACTCCGGAAGACCCGGCCCTGGCGCACAGAGCCCCGGTGAACGCCCCGAGGACGTACGGGCGGCCCCACCGGGGCTCTGTGCTGCGCGCGACCGGCCACGGGCCCGCACCGGGGCGCTGCGCCCTGCGTGCGACGCGCTCACCGGCCCGCACCGGGCCCCGTGAACGCACTGGGCCCCGTGAGCGCGTCGGGGCCCGGTGGCTCGGGCGGCCCGCGACTCAGGGGCCCGCGGGAAGCTCGGGCACCCCCGTGCGCGGATCGGCGCGGTCCCAGCGCCGGACGGTCAGCGTCCCTCGGCCTTCGCCGCCGCGTCGATCGCCGCCAGGGACCGGCGGGCCTGGTTGCGGTCCGTGGTGTACCAGAAGTCGGGCAGCGAGGCCCGCAGATAGCTGCCGTACCGGGCGGTCGCGAGGCGGGGGTCCAGGACCGCCACGACGCCCTTGTCGCCGGTGGCCCGGACGAGCCGGCCCGCGCCCTGCGCCATCAGCAGCGCCGCGTGGGTGGCGGCGACCGCCATGAAGCCGTTCCCGCCCGCCTGCTCGACCGCCTTCGAACGGGCGCTCATCAGCGGGTCGTCGGGCCGGGGGAAGGGGATGCGGTCCATGACCACGAGCTGGCAGCTCGCACCCGGCACGTCGACGCCCTGCCAGAGCGACAGGGTGCCGAAGAGGCAGGTCTCCGGGTCGGCCGCGAAGTTCTTGATCAGCTCGCCGAGGGTCTCCTCGCCCTGGAGCAGGATCGGCTTCTCCAGCCGCTCGCGCAGCACCTCCGCCGCCGCCTGCGCCGCGCGCATCGAGGAGAACAGCCCGAGCGTGCGCCCGCCCGCGGCCTCCATCAGCTCGGCCAGCTCGTCCAGCATGTCGGTGCGCGAACCCTCCCGGCCGGGGGTGGCCAGGTGGCGGGCGACGTAGAGGATGCCCTGCTTCGGGTAGTCGAAGGGCGAGCCGACGTCGAGCCCCTTCCACTGCGGGACGTCCTCCCCCGCGGTGCCCTCCGGGGCGAGGCCCAGGGAGGCGCCGACGCCGTTGAAGTCCCCGCCGAGCTTCAGGGTGGCCGAGGTGAGCACCACCGAGCGCTCCGTGAAGAGCTTCTCGCGCAGCAGCCCCGAGACGGAGAGCGGCGCCACCCGCACGGACGCGCCGAACCGGTCGTGACGTTCGTACCAGACGACGTCCCATTCGGAGTGCTGGGTGATCCGCTCGGCCACCGCGTGGACCGATTCCACGGAGGCCATCGCCTGCTTGCGCACCGCGTCCTCGTCCGTGACGGACTTGTCACGGGTGGCGCCGAGCGCGGAGATCACCGTGCGGGCGGCGTCGCGCAGCGCCATCAGCGCGTAGTTGAGGTCCTCGGGGACCTCTTCGAGCCGGCCGGGCAGCGCCAGCTCCATGACGCGCTCGAACCCCTCGGACGCGGTCTGGAGCGCGTCGGCCGCCTTCTCGTTGACCAGTTTGGCGGCGCGGCGCACCGCGCGGGCGACCTGGCCGGGCGTGAGCTCGCCGGTCGCCACGCCGGTGACCCGCGAGACCAGCTCGTGCGCCTCGTCGACGATGAGCACCTCGTGCGGGGGAAGCACCGGAGCGCCTTCGATGGCATCGATCGCGAGCAGGGCGTGGTTGGTGACCACGACGTCGGCCAGCTTCGCCCGCTCCCGGGCGGACTCCGCGAAGCACTCGGCGCCGTACGCGCACTTCGACGCGCCCAGGCACTCACGGGAGGAGACGGAGACCTGGGCCCAGGCGCGGTCCGAGACACCGGGGGTCAGGTCGTCGCGGTCGCCGGACTCGGTCTCGTCCGACCAGTCCCGCAGCCGGAGGAGGTCCTGGCCCAGCTTGCTGGACGGCGCCGCCGCCTCGAACTGGTCGAAGAGCCCCTCCTCCTCGTCCTGCGGCATGCCCTCGTGGAGGCGGTGCAGGCAGAGGTAGTTGGAGCGGCCCTTGAGCATCGCGTACTGGGGGCGGCGGCGCAGCAGCGGGTGCAGCGCCTCCACGGTGCGCGGCAGGTCCCGCTCCACGAGCTGGCGCTGGAGGGCGAGCGTGGCCGTCGCGACCACGACCCGCTCCCCGTGCGCCAGCGCGGGGACGAGATAGCCGAGGGACTTGCCCGTGCCCGTGCCGGCCTGGACGAGGAGGTGGGAGTTGTCGTCCACGGCCCCGGCGACGGCCTCGGCCATCGCGGCCTGGCCGGGCCGTTCCGAACCGCCGACGGCGGAGACGGCGGCGTGGAGGAGCTCGGTGAGGGATGGCTTCGTCATAGCCGCACCAGCCTACGGCGCGGCAGTGACAGCGGCGATCACTCCCGGCCTGATCGGCGGATGCTCCGGGGCGGATCCGACGGACAGGCCGGATCCGGCGGATCACTCCTGAACGCCCGGCTGATCACTCCTGGACGGATCCGGCGAAGTGCAGCGGATTCGGGACCAGGCCGTGGACGGCCGCGTGCGGGCGGTCCGGGCGGTCCCGGTAGCCGTCCACCAGCAGGCGGTTGCGGTTGAGACAGAGTCTCTCGATCTCCGGCGTCAGCATGTCGAACATCTCGAACCGGTCCTTGAGCTCGGGAAACCGGGCGTGGTGGCGCAGGACCTCGGCCCGGACGAGTGACCAGAATTCGTCCTCGGGAACCCCCAGCTGTTCCTCGCAGAGCGGCGACAGATAGCGGAAGACGCCGACGAAGAGACCGGAGTGGATGAACTGGGTGAGGAAGGAGGGTTCCTCGGTCAGCAGCACGGCGCGCACGTCGGCGGGCATGGTGGCGTGTTCGGGCAGCGGGTGGGCGCTGATGTTGACGTCGTCGACGAAGTCCTTGATCGCGAGCCGCACGGGCACGTCCCGTTCGTCGAAGACCACGATGGCGTTCTCGCCGTGCGGCGAGAACACGGTCCCGTACCGGTAGAGGAAGTGCAGGAGCGGCGGGAGCAGGGCGGCGAAGAGGCGGACCAGCCAGTCGCGGGGGGCCAGCCCGGAACGTTCGACCAGTTCGGCGGTGAAGGCGCGGCCGTCGGGGTCGGTGTGCAGGAGGGAGGCGAGGGTCCGGGCCCGCTCCCCGGCCGCCAGTCTCGGCGGCAGCGGCTCGCGCCAGATCGCGCCGAGGATCTCCTTGAACTGGTAGGGCACTTCGGGCAGCCGGTCGTAGAGCGGGTGTTCCACCGCCACGGAGGCGACCTCGCCGAGCAGGATCACCGCGCAGGTGTCGCGCAGGAAGGGGTCGGTGTCGCACAGCCCCTGCACCCAGCCGGTGACGGCGGGCGCGGCGAGGGTGCGCTCGGTCGGCAGTCCCCGCCAGACGAGGGTGTTGAAGATCGACAGCGGGAGCTTCACCGTGAACCGCTCGGGGCGCCCGACGTTGGCGAAGGTCCGGATCGACTGCTGCGGCAGCCGCAGATCGCCGTCGTCGTGCAGGGGGACGATGTCGTCCGCGGCGATGGCGGGGGCGTAGAGCGGCACGATCCACTCGTCCCACTGCCAGGGGTGGACCGGCAGGTAGACGTACGCGCGCGGGTCGAGCCCGCGGTCGGCGAGCCGGGCCGCGAAGGCGTCCCGTACGGAGGGGTCGAGCTCGCGGGCGTACAGCTGGTCGGGGGTGGCGAGCGCGGGTACGCCGCGGTAGCCGGCGATCCGGGTGCTGACGGCGATCCACGGGAGGGTGGTGGTGGCCCGCGCCTCCGGGTTGAAGCGGGCGGCGTCGCCTGCGGAGAACCCGAGGCGGCCCTTGTTGGCGACGAGCCACGGGTGGCCGGTCTGGTGGCCTTCGAGTTCGGCGTAGCCGAGTTCGGCGAGTTCGGCCGCGCCGAGGGCGGTGTGGGCGAGGTGCGCGTCGGAGGCCAGGGTGCTGGTGAGCTCGCGCACGAGGTGTCCGAGGGTGGCGCCGTCCAGGCGGAGGAGGCCGCGGGCGCGGGTGAGGAAGAGCAGCGGATCGCTGAACGGCCGCCCCTGCGGCGGGCCGTCCGTATCCCCGTCACCGTCCTCCGGCCGTGTCTCGCGGACCGAGCCGGGGTCGACGCGCCAGCTGCCGTACACCCCGCGGCGGGCCCGGAAGGCGAGGGCCGCACCGTCGTCGAGGAGCAGGACGTACGGTTCGCCGGTGCCGTCCGTGGTGACCGGCGGCTGCTGCGGGAGCGGCGTGAGGATCTCCTCGTAGGCGAACTCGCCGAGCATCTTCGCGAGCAGCTGGGCCGTGACCCGGTCCCAGACGGCTCTGTTCAGTTCCGGGCGGTCCGGGAGCTGCTGGCGCCCCGCCGGTTCAGGGCTCACGGGATATTTCTGCACGGGGACTCCTCGGGACGGAACCGATGGGGTTCGAGCGGTGTGCGTGCTTCGGTGTGTTCTTCACAGGTGGTCTCGGTGGGCTCGGTCGCGGACCATCAGGGCGGCCTTCTTCTCGGGCAGTTCGAGTTCGGCGGAGAAACGGAATCCGGCGCTCAGAAAGGCCGAGACGGAAGGGGTGTTGCGCAGGTCGGGTTCCGCGACGACGCGTGCGCAGGAGGGACGGTGGTCGAACACGAGGTCGGCCACCGCGCGCAGCAGGGTGGTGCCGACCCGCCGGCCCCGGTCGGTGACTCCGCCGATCAGCAGGTGCACCCCGGTGTCGTGGGGGCGGGCGGGGTAGTGGCGGGCGAGCGGGTCGAGGTCCGCGCGGTAGATCTCCCAGTAGCTCATCGCCTTGCCGTCGAGTACGCCCAGGCACGGGACGCTCCGTCCGTCGCCTTCGAGCTGCGTGGCGAGATGGCGGGCGGTGACCTCCTCGGGCCCGGCGAGCTCCCAGAAGGCGGCGACGGCCGGATCGTTCATCCAGCGGGTGACGACGGCGAGGTCGCGTTCGAGCCGTACGGGGACGAGCTGGAAGATCCCGGCGGACGTGGTGACGGGGCGCCAGCTGCCGGGCGCGTCCAGCAGCGGCGAGGCGGCGGGACCGTCGGCGGGCGGGGTGTCCGCGGCGAACAGGGCGAGCAGTTCCTCGGTCAGGCGAAGGTCCAGGGTGTCCTCGACGGCGGTGGCCGGGGCGTGTCTTCGGCCCGCCCCGCCGGTGGTCCGGGCATCCTCCGCTCTCGTCATCCTGGGATCTTGTCCGTCGTCGGCCTCCCGTGAAACCGGTCCAGCTGCCCCGTTCCCGGGCGTGTCGGCGGATGGCACAGCGGCGTTCTCCTCTCCTGGTACCGGGGGTCCGGCGCCCGGGCCTCTCGGGAACCGGCGGGAGTCCCGGCCCGGGCTTCGGGCCGGGACTCCCCGGTCGGCGAGCGGGGCCCCCGGGCCCGGGTCCCGTGGGTGCCCTGCGGTCAGGAATGCAACGGGTTGGTGATGGTGACGTACACGGACTGGGTGTCGACGGGGCCGACGAGTTCGTCCATGCCGTTCAGCCGGGTCAGCAGGTTCGCCTTGCAGCGCAGCCGGGTGGTCTCCAGGAGGTACGCGGGAAGGGGCGAGCCCATCGGAGCGGCGGAGCGCAGGAAGCGGCGGAACGCGTCGAGCAGGAGGCGTTCGTCGGCGAGGTGCTGGGAGCCGAAGGCGCCGATCAGCCCGAGGACGTTGTTGATGCCGAGGTAGTAGGCGAACCGTTCGTCGGTGACGGCGTCGGAGACGAAGGTGTCGCTCGCGGTCCCGATGCCGGGCAGCCGGGCGTCGAGCGCGTCCCGGTGGGACTCGCGGAAGTAGTACCCCTGGTTGTCGCGGTACCGGCCGCCCACGGGCCAGCCGTCCGCGTCGAGCAGCACGAGGGTGTTCTGCTGATGGGCCTCCAGTGCCACCCCGGCGTTCGCGTCGAGCCAGAGGACGGGGCGTACGACGCGGTCGAGGTAGCGCAGGAACCACTCCGCGCAGACGGCGCCGACGGTGCGTCCGGTGCGCTCGGCGAGCCGGGAGACCGTCTCCGCCAGGCGTGAGCGCATCGCGGTGCGGCCGCGCCGGGGCCGGACGGCGGTGAGGCCCGCGACGCAGAGGGCGTCGTCGTGCGGGCCGAAGGGGTTGTTGCGCAGGACCACGTCGAGTCCCTGGACCGGGCTGCCGTCCTTGGTGTCGACCGCGAGCCACGCCGGGTCGCGGACGATGTCGAACCCGGGGTGGGCCCGGCGCCAGTCGGCGGAGAGGCCGCCGCTGAGGAGCCGGTGCACCTCCGCGCCCCGGTGCAGCTCCTTGCGGAGGTTCTCCCGGCGGGAGTTGGTGATGCGTACGCCCAGCGAGAGCTTGAGCATGACGCCCGCGCCCGGCCGGTAGACGGTCCGCACCGAGGAGGTGGGGTGCCAGCGTCCGCCCGCCTCGCCGAGGTCGTGCAGGAGCCCCGCGTCCAGGAGTTCGGTGACCTCGGTGCGGCGCCGCAGCTCTTCGGCCTGCCAGGGGTGGACCGGCAGGGCGACCGTGCCCTCGGGCAGCCGCAGCCCCTCGGTGTGCGGGGCGAGGAGTTCCTCGGCGGTGACCGGGCGGCCGTCGCGGGTCCAGGCGGAGTCGGTGGCGAGCACGCAGCGGTCGACGGCCATCCAGTGGAGCGGGAAGCTGCCGTGGAGTTCGGGCGAGTAGAGCCGGGCCTCCGACTCCGAGAGCCCTTCGCGGCTCTTGGGCGTGGGGTGGAGCGGGTGTCCGTGCAGCAGGGACTGTTCGGCGGCGAGGAAGGGGTCGGTGCCGGGGGGCTCCTCGGGCGTACGACGCCGCTGGGTGAGGAATCCGGTGGTGTGGCGTACGGAGTCGGCGACCCGGCCCACGAGTTCGGCGGCGGCGTGCCGGTCCCCCTCGCGGCAGAGCAGGGCGGCGACGGTGACCGCGTCGGCGGACGGGGATCCCGCGGGGGCGCCTTCGAGGGCGGGCGGTCCGAAGCGGTGGTGTCCGGTGGGCGACCAGTACAGGACCGGCACGAGGAGGGCGGTGCCGCTGGCCGGAAGGGGGATGCGCAGAGTGTCCCGCTCCGGGCGGGGCAGGTCCATCTCCCGCGCCCAGCAGCGCAGCAGGCTCTCGGCGCCCGCGACGTCGGCCGCGCGGTACGGGTCCGGATCGTCCAGCGGGTCCGCGTGCGGGGCCGGGGCGCTCTCGTCCTCGTGGTGGCCGGCCTTCTGGCGGGGAACGGTCGTCGCCTCGGCCGTACGCGGGCCGAGCGGCGCTTCCTGCCCTCGGAGCTGGCTGGTGAGAGGGGTGTCGGCCTCGGGCGCGGGGGTGGGGTTCACGGCTTCTTCCTTGTGAGGGGGTGCGGGGTCAGCGGAGCGACCCGGCAGCGGCCCGCCGGTGCGGCGAGCCTTCTGCGGCTTGCAGCGCGTCGGCGAGGCGGTCGAGGACCGCCGTCGCCTGTTCGTCGGTGAGGGTGAGGGGCGGCAGCAGCCGGATGACGGCGTCGTGGCGCCCGCCGAGTTCGACGATGAGGCCGCGGCGCAGGCATTCCTGCTGCACGGCGACGGCGAAGCCCGGGTCGGGCGGGGGCGCGCCGCCGTCCTGTTCGGGGGCGGCCTCGGGGTCGACGAGTTCGACGCCGATCATGAGGCCGCGCCCCCGGACGTCCCCGATGGCGGGGTGGTGCGCGGCCAGCTCGCGGAGCCGGCCGAGCATGCGCTCGCCGAGTTCGGCGGCGCGTTCGGCCAGGCCGTTCTCACGGACGTACGCCAGGGTGGCCGCGCCCGCCGCCATGGCGAGCTGGTTGCCGCGGAAGGTGCCGGCGTGGGCGCCGGGCTGCCAGAGGTCGAGCGAGGAGCGGTACACGATCACCGCGAGGGGCAGCGAGCCGCCGATCGCCTTGGAGAGCACCATGACGTCGGGGACCACCCCGCTGTGCTCGACCGCCCAGAAGCGGCCGGTCCTGCCGACGCCGGTCTGCACCTCGTCGGCGATCAGCGGGATGGAGCGGTCGGCCGTGATCCGGCGCATCCTGCGCATCCAGGCGTCGGGGGCCGGGTTGACCCCGCCCTCGCCCTGCACGGGTTCGAGGATCATGCCCGCCGGGGCGGGGACACCCCCCTTGGGATCGTCCAGCAGGTGCTGGGTCCAGTGGGCGGCGATCTCGGCTCCCCGGTCCCCGCCGATCCCGAAGGGGCAGCGGTAGTCCTGCGGGAAGGGCAGGCGCGTGACGCGCACTTCCTGGGCGCCGCCGGACGCGTCGAGCGCCCCGGAGGTCATGCCGTGGTAGGCGCCGGTGAAGGCGAGCAGCCCGGTGCGGCCGGTGGCCGCGCGTACCAGCTTGAACGCGGCCTCGACGGCGTCGGTTCCGGCGGGTCCGCAGAACTGGATGCGGGCGTCGCGGGCCAGTTCGCCCGGGAGCGTGGCGAACAGTTCGGTGGTGAAGGCGTCCTTCACGGGGGTGGCGAGGTCGAGGACGTGCAGCGGTGCCCCGGAGTCGATGACCTTGCGGATGGCCTCCAGCACCACGGGGTGGTTGTGGCCGAGCGCCAGGGTGCCCGCGCCGGAGAGACAGTCGAGGTATCTGCGGCCGTCGGCGCCCTCGATGGTCAGCCCGCGTGCCCGCACGGGCACGATCGGCAGGGAGCGCGCGTAGGTGCGCGCCGCCGACTCGCGCAGCGACTGGCGGCGCAGAATGCCCTCGTGCGCCGCGGGCAGGGCCGCCGGTGCTGATTCGGTCACGGCCACGGCTGTTGATCCTCCTGCGTTCACGGTTGCGTTGCACGTCGTTGCGTCGTCCCGGAGTACGTTCTCCCGGCGGCGGAGTGCGCGGGTGAACTCCGAGCACGTGTCCCCCGTACGGACCAACGAGCCAATGGGCCGGGGATCACGGGTAAATCGGAAGATCCTTGCGGGCGACCGGTCCTGACGGAGCGGAACCACGGACCTGCCCGGCACGGTCTTCGGGAGCACCGGCATAGTAGAGGCCGCTCAGCATAGGGCCGTTGCCCAACCGGGCGCCGGGGAAGGGGCATTCACGAGCCGTCCACGGCCCGCCCGGCGCGGAGCCGCATGCCCGGAAGGCAGGGCACACCGGGATGACCGGGGTGCCGCAGCAGCGACGAACGACGAAGTCCCAGGGGGATCACCAGATGCGACCCATTCACCCGATCGATGCCGCCCGGAACGGAAGGGGCGGGCGCCGCAGGTCCTCGTCCGTGCTGGCCGCCGCCGCCCTCGCGACGGCACTCGCCCTCACCGCGACCGCCTGCGGGCCCGAGGACGACGGCGCGGCCAAGGAGCCCAGCGGTTCGGCCACCGCTTCCTCGGACGGGAAGATCGTCATCCCCGACGAGTTGAAGGACCGGCTCAAGGCGCACGGAATCGATCTCGACAAGTGGCGGAACGGCGAGTGGAAGAACTGGGACAAGGACCAGTGGCTCCGTGAGGCGAAGGACTACGTCAACCCGATCATCGAGAACCTCTGGAACCCGGAGCGGATGCGGGACGCCGACCCGGCCCCGGAGCAGCCCGTCGCCGACGACATCTCCGGCGACGAGGGGGTGACCGACCCGACGCCCGCCGTCCGGGAGGCCGTCGAGGCGCACGCGCCGTACCACGACAGCGTGCCGGAGAGCGGCAAGCTGCTGTTCGACGGTCCGGAGGGCTCGATGGTCTGCTCCGCCACGGTGGTGAAGGACCCGGCGCACCCGGGCAAGTCGAATCTGGTGTGGACCGCCGGGCACTGCGTGCACGCGGGCAAGGAGGGCGGCTGGTACCGCAACATCGCCTTCGTCCCCGGGTACAACGACAGCGGCATGGAGACGGCGAAGCTGGAGGCGGCCTCGAAGGAGGAGATCGCTCCGTACGGCGTGTGGTGGAGCGACTGGGCCTCCACCTCGGACCAGTGGATCGCGCAGGGCGCGTCCACCGGCGGCCAGGGCGCCCCGTACGACTTCGCCGTGCTGCACGTGACGCCGGAGACGGGGTCGACGGGCAAGTCCCTGGAGGAGACGGTGGGCTTCGCGCTGCCCGTCGACTTCGACGCGCCCGCGGTCTCGGGGATCTCCTCGCTGACGGCGACCGGCTACCCGGCCGCTCCCCCGTACGACGGGCAGAAGGCGTTCCAGTGCGACGACACCCCGGGCCGGCTCTCGGTCTTCCAGGACCAGCCCACGATGTACCGCATCGGCTGCACGATGACCGGGGGCGCCTCGGGCGGCGGCTGGGTCGGCGAGGGCGCCGACGGCAAGCCCGCCCTGTTCTCGAACACCTCGATCGGCCCGGTCACGGCGGGCTGGCTCGCGGGACCGCGCCTGGGCAAGGAGGCGAAGGCGGTCTACGACGGGGTGAGCCGGAAGTACGCGGGACAGTGACCGCGGTGACGCTCACGCCGGAGGCCCGGCCGTTCCCCTGGGGGATCGGCCGGGCCTCCGGTACGTCGTGCTCCGTCCTCGCGGTCAGTGGGCCGCGAGGACGAACACCGCGAGTTCCGCGGCGAGTTCCTCGTGGACCCGGGCCTTGAGCAGGGTGCCCTCCGCGGTGTGCTCCTCGGAGATCACCTCGCCGTCGGCGTGCACCCGTGAGACCAGGGCGCCCTGGATGTACGGGACCAGGGCCTCGATCTCCACGGACGGCCGGGGCAGTTCGGCGTCGATCAGCGCGAGCAGCTCGTCGATCCCGGCGCCCGTGCGGGCCGAGACGGCGATGGCGTGCCGCTCGGCGCGCATCAGCCGCGCCAGGACCAGCGGGTCCGCCGCGTCCGCCTTGTTGATCACGACGATCTCGGGGACGTCGGTGGCGCCGACCTCCCGGATCACCTCGCGGACGGCGGCGAGCTGCTCCTCCGGGACGGGGTGCGAGCCGTCCACCACGTGCAGGATGAGGTCGGAGTCGCCGACCTCCTCCATGGTGGAGCGGAACGCCTCGACCAGGTGGTGCGGCAGGTGCCGTACGAACCCGACGGTGTCGGCCAGGGTGTAGACCCGGCCGCTGGGCGTCTCGGCCCTGCGGACGGTCGGGTCCAGGGTGGCGAACAGGGCGTTCTCCACCAGGACACCGGCCCCGGTCAGCCGGTTGAGCAGGGAGGACTTGCCTGCGTTGGTGTAACCGGCGATGGCGACCGAGGGCACCTTGTTGCGCTTGCGCTCCTGCCGCTTGATCTCGCGGCCGGTCTTCATCTCCGCGATCTCCCGGCGCATCTTCGCCATCTTCTCGCGGATGCGGCGCCGGTCGGTCTCGATCTTGGTCTCACCCGGACCACGCGTGGCCATGCCGCCACCGCCGCTGGAGCCACCGCCGCCCATCTGCCGGGAGAGCGACTGGCCCCAGCCTCGCAGGCGCGGCAGCATGTACTGCATCTGCGCCAGGGAGACCTGCGCCTTGCCCTCCCGGGACTTGGCGTGCTGGGCGAAGATGTCGAGGATCAGCGCGGTCCGGTCGACCACCTTGACCTTGACGACGTCTTCGAGGTGGATGAGCTGGCCGGGGCTGAGCTCACCGTCGCAGACGACGGTGTCGGCACCGGATTCGAGCACGATGTCGCGCAGCTCCAGCGCCTTGCCGGAGCCGATGTAGGTGGCCGGGTCCGGCTTGTCGCGGCGCTGGTAGACGGCGTCGAGCACCTGGGCGCCCGCCGTCTCGGCGAGTGCGGCCAGCTCCGCGAGGGAGATCTCCGCGTCGTGCACGGTCCCGGAGGTCCACACACCGACGAGCACCACACGCTCCAGACGGAGCTGCCGGTACTCGACCTCGGTGACGTCCTCGAGCTCGGTGGAGAGGCCGGCCACGCGTCGCAGCGCGGCACGCTCGGAGCGGTCGAACTGTTCGCCGTCCCGCTCTCCGTCGATCTCGTGGCTCCAGGCGACGTCCTCTTCCATCAGGGCGTCGGCCCGAAGGCTCTCGGTGGCACGTGCGGAGGCGGACTCCGTGGCGCTCTGCGCGTCCTGCGCGTCCTGGGGAAGGGAAGAAGAGGAGGTCATTGGATCCTTACGTCGAAGATTTCTCGTAGTGACAGTCACAACGCGTCACGTCCCCGGATGATTCCCGAAGGAATCCGCCGGTCCGGCCGCGTTGCCGACCCCTGATAGTGGCATGCGCCCGCCGGGCCCGTCATGCGGGTTTCCCCGCGGCGTCACGGACCGGGCCCGTCGACCGGCCGGCCGGTGGGGCCGTACGCGAAACCGGCTCCGGAGCCGCCGCAGGAGCGGGCCCGGGGGCCGCCGTAGGAGCGGGCTCCGCGGTCGTCGTCGGAGCGGGCCCGGGGGCCGCCGTCGGAGCGGCGCCGTGCCAGTCCGGGTGGCCGGGCATCGCGGGGGTCTTCGCCCCGTACAGCCAGCCGTCCAGGAACCCGGAGAGATCGCGTCCGGCCTCGCGCGAGGCGAGGCGCACGAAATCGGCCGTGGTGACGGACTCGTCGCGGTGCCTGCGCACCCACGCGCGCTCCAGCCGGTCGAAGGCCTCGGCGCCGATCTCCTGGCGCAGCGCGTAGAGCACGAGGGCGCTGCCGTCGTAGACCACCGGCCGGAACAGGTCGAGCTTGTGCCCGGCCGTCGGCAGGGCCGGCCGGGCCGGGGGCCCGCCGGCCGCGCGCCAGCCGTCGGAGTGGGTGTACGCGTCCCGCATGCGACGCTCCAGCGACGGCCCGCCCCGCTCCTCCGCGTAACGGGCCTCGTACCAGCTCGCGTGCCCCTCGTTGAGCCAGAGGTCGGACCAGGACGCCGGGGAGACGCTGTCGCCGAACCACTGGTGCGCCAGCTCGTGGACCATGACCGAGTCGACGTACCACCCGGGGTGCGTGGTGCCGGTGAAGAGCCGGCGTTCGAAGAGCGACAGCGTCTGGGTCTCCAGCTCGAAGCCGGTGACCGAATCGGCCACCAGCACCCCGTACGTCTCGAAGGGGTACGGGCCGACCTGCCGCTCCATCCACTCCATCTGGCCGGGGGTTTTGCTCAGCCAGGGTTCCAGGACCGCCGCGTCGGCCGCCGGGACGACGTCGCGCAGTGGCAGGCCACCGGGGCCGTCGCGGTGCAGGACCTCGGAAGTGCCGAGGGAGACCTGGGCGAGCTCGGTGGCCATCGGGTGCGCGGTGCGGAACGTCCTGGTCACCGTGGTGCCCCGGTGGCTCTCCCCGGCCGGCAGCCCGTTGGCGACGGCCGTGAGCCGCTCGGGGGTGGTGATCCGGAAGGTGAAGTACGCCTTGTCGGCCGGGTGGTCGTTGCAGGGGAAGACCCGGTGCGCGGCGTCGGCCTGTCCGGCGAGGGCGAGGCCGTCGCCGGTGCGGACCCAGCCGCCGCTGTCCGCGCCCTGGTCGGGGTCGCTGGTGTGCCGGACGGTGATGCGCACCGGCACCCCGGCCGGCAGCGGTGCGACCGGCGTGACGACGAGGTCCTCGTCCTCTCCGGTGAACCTGGCTGCCAGCCCGTTGACGGCGACCGAGTGGACTTCGCCCCGGGCGAAGTCGAGGTTGATCCGCTCCAGCGGCTCGGTGGTGCGGGCCCTGATGACGGTGACGGCTTCCAGCGGGTCGGTGTTGCTGCCGTCGTAGTCGAGGGCGATGTCGTACGAGAGGACGTCGTAGCCGGGGTTGCCGAGCGTCGGGAAGAGCCGGTCCCCGATTCCGAGGGGGCCGCTTCCGGTGGGAGCGGGCGGGGCGGCGGCGATCAGGCCGGCCGACGCGGCGGCCAGCAGGACGGTGCGCAGGCGGCGGGAGGTGGGCGGCATGGATCACCGCTATCAGCGGCCTTCGCCCCGCCGGGGGTCGACGCGCGGCCGGGCCACCCGAACGAGGTGGCCGCAGGGCCCGCCCGGCGGCGGGGACCGCCCGCCCGCCGCCCGCCGTCCGCCCGGCACCCTACGGTCCACCGGACGCCCGGCCGACGGCCCGTCAGGCGCGGCTGACGTCGTAGACCCCGGCGACGTCCCGCATGGCTCGCACCAGGGCGGGCAGCCCGTCCGCGTCGGTGAGTTGCAACGTGTAGGTGTGGCGCACCCGTTGCTCGCTGGGCGGCTCGACGGTGGCGGAGACGATGGCCGCGTCGGCGGTCGCGATCGCCTCGGTGAGGTCGGCGAGGAGCCGGGGGCGCCCGAAGGATTCCGCGACCAGGGTGACCAGGCATTCGGGGGCCCCGTCACCCGCGTCCTGGGCGGCCGGGGCCTCCCGGGGGTGTGCCGGAGGCCAGCCCGGCCCGTCGGCGCCCCCGTCGCCGCCGGGCTCCGCACCGGCCGGGCCGTCGGTGTACGGGCCGTCGGTGCACGGGGCGTACCGCGCGTCCTCGGCGTCCTGCGAGGCGGCGTCCTCCGGGTGCGCGTCGAACCAGCCGGCGATCGCGATGCGCGCGGCGGGGGTACGGGCGTGGTCGAGCCATTCGCGGGAGGGGCCGGATGCGGTGTCCCGGGCGAGCAGCAGCTGCACGGTGTCGCCGTCCCCCAGGGCGGTGGCCAGCGTCGCGAGGCGGCCGTTGACCCGTGCGCCGATACAGCGGTGCGCCCCGTCGCCGTACTGCGCGTAGGCGGCGTCCACGCAGCTGGCGCCGGCCGGGAGCACCAGGGTGCGGCCGTCGGTGCGGAAGACGGTGATCTCGCGGTCCTCGGCGAGGTCGGCGCGGAGCGTGCTCCAGAAGGTGTCCGGGTCGGGCGCGGACTCCTGCCAGTCGAGCAGCCTGGAGAGCCATCCGGGCCGGGTGGGGTCGGCGCGTTCACCGTCGGCCGGGTCGCCGTCGGCCGGTTGACCGTCGGCCGGCTCCTCCCCGGCGGGGGCGGTGGTGTCGGGGGCGTACGGATTGCCGAGGGCGACCACCCCCGCCTCGGCGACCTTGTGCATCCGGTGCGTACGGATGAGGACTTCGGCGACCGCGCCGCCCGGGCCGACGACCGCGGTGTGCAGCGACTGGTACAGGTTGAACTTGGGAGCGGCGACGAAGTCCTTGAATTCGGAGATCACCGGGGTGAAACAGGTGTGGAGTTCGCCGAGGACCGCGTAGCAGTCCGCGTCCTCGCCGACCAGCACCAGGAGCCTGCCGAAGTCGGTGCCGCGCAGCTCCCCGCGTTTCATCCGGACCCGGTGCACGGAGACGAAGTGGCGTGGCCTGATGAGGACTTCGGCGGCGATGCCTGCCTCGCGCAGGGTGCTGCGGACGTTCTGCGCGATGGTGGCGAGCGGGTTCTGCCCGCTCTCGGACTCGGCGATCAGCGTCTGGGTGTGCGCGTGTTCCTCGGGGCGGAGGATGGCGAAGACGAGGTCTTCCAGCTCGGTCTTCAGCGCCTGCACGCCGAGGCGTTCGGCGAGCGGGATGAGGACGTCGCGGGTGACCTTGGCGATCCTCGCCTGTTTCTCCGGGCGCATCACGCCGAGGGTGCGCATGTTGTGGAGGCGGTCGGCGAGTTTGATCGACATGACCCGGACGTCGTTGCCGGTGGCGACGAGCATCTTGCGGAAGGTCTCGGGTTCGGCGGCGTCGCCGTAGTCGACCTTCTCCAACTTCGTGACGCCGTCGACGAGATAGCTGACCTCCTCGCCGAACTCCTCACGCACCTGATCCAGCGTCACCTCGGTGTCCTCGACCGTGTCGTGGAGCAGAGAGGCCGTCAGAGTCGTTGTCTCGGCGCCGAGTTCGGCGAGGATGAGGGTCACGGCGAGCGGGTGGGTGATGTAGGGCTCGCCGCTCTTGCGCATCTGGCCGCGGTGGGAGGACTCGGCGAGGACGTAGGCGCGGCTCAGGACGGAGAGGTCGGCGTCCGGGTGATGCGCCCGGTGCGCCTCCGCCACGTGACCGATCGCGTCCGGCAGCCTTCCCCGGGAGACCGGGCCGAGGAGCGCCACCCGGCCGAGTCTGCGCAGATCGATCCGGGGGCGGGAGCGTTTGCGGACGGGGACACCTGGGCTGGCGGCCTCTGCACTCATGGGCACCTCCGGCGACGTCGACCGGCGATGAGAGGCGGACCTTGGTGTCCCCGGGCCGGTGCTTGATGCTACCGACCCCACCACGTAGGGCAGTCCGCCTCTCGCGCAGCGTGAAGCGGATCACCCGTTCGAGCGAAACGTTGTCGGGTTATCGTCCGAGAACCGGTTCGAGCCACTCCGCGTCGAGGACTCCTTCGGCGACGATGACGGCGGGGCCGGTCATCTCGATGGCGCCGTGCGGGTGTTCGGTGATCACCAGCGTGCCGCCGGGGAGGTCCACGGTGTACGTGACGGGCGTTCCGGTCACCGCGGGGTCGATGCCGTCCCGGCGGGCCGAGGCGACGGCGACGGCGCAGGCGCCGGTGCCGCAGGAGCGGGTCTCGCCGGATCCGCGCTCGTGCACCCGCATCGCGACGTGCCGGGTGCCCCGGCGGACGACGAACTCGATGTTGACGCCCTCGGGGTAAACCGCCGCGGGGCCGTACGCGGGCTCGGCGAAGAGGTTCCCGGCGTGCGCCAGGTCGTCCACGAAGGCGACGGCGTGCGGGTTGCCCATGTTGACGTTGCGCGCTTCCCAGCTCCGGCCGTCCACGGTGACGGTGACGCCCTCGGCGGGCAGCTCGGCCACTCCCATGGAGACGGTGATGTCGCCGTTCTTGGCGAGGTGCACCCGCTTGATCCCGCCGCGGGTCGCGATCGCGAGATCCCCCGCCTCGGCCAGCCCGGCGCGCTGGAGGTGGCGGGCGAAGACGCGCACGCCGTTGCCGCACATCTCGGCGATCGAACCGTCGCCGTTGCGGTAGTCCATGAACCACTCGGCCTCGTCCGCCATGGCGCGGGCCTCGGGGTGGGCCGCGGACCGCACGACGTGCAGCAGCCCGTCCCCGCCGATTCCGGCCCTGCGGTCGCAGAGCCGCGCGACGGCGGCCGGGGGCAGGTCGAGGAGGTTGTCCGGGTCCGGAATGATCACGAAGTCGTTCTCGGTGCCGTGACCCTTGAAGAAGGTGATCTGCTCGGTGCTCACAGAGCAATCGTACGGGCGCCGGGGTGTGCGCGATCAGCGCAGGCGGGCCACGCGCCAGACGGCCAGGCCGACGAGGGCGAGGACGAGCACCCCGTAGAGCGCGATCACCCGCCAGTCGGGGCGGGTGCCGGAGCCCCTGACGGGCAGGCCGGGCCAGGTGTAGCCGACCCGGCGGGCGGCCATCATGCCCCAGCCGGCGGCGCAGCCGCTGATCAGCAGGCCGAGCATGGCGACGACGGCCCCGCCGTCGCCGAACTCGAAGGCGAGCGGGAACGCGAACATCAGCGAGCCGATCGCGGCGAGGACCACGATCGGGGCGAGCTGCCAGATCCGCAGCCGGCGGGCCGGCCTGAGCTCGACCTCGACCTCGGGCGTCACGACGCTCTCGTCGGGCAGGTCGGAATTGAGCCGCTCGGCGGCGAGCCGTCGCTCCGCCGCCTCCTGCTCCGTGTCACGAGGGCCGGCCTCCATCGCCACGCGCCCTCCCGACTCGGACTTCCTGTATCGATCGATGCTCGATGATGGCATGCCCGCGTGGGCGGAAAGGACGCGCGGGGCGTCCCGATGCCATCACGTGATCAGGCTGTTATAGCCCCCGTTTCAGAGTTTATGCAGGTCAGACGCCTGCCGCCGGTCGGCGTTTCAGCGTGCGCCGGCAATAGCCCCAGGTCAGCGCCCGATTGGCCGCTCGCGACCGGTTCGGAGCCGGATCCGTCCCACCCCTGTACCGAACAGGCTTGCGCGGGGTACGGGCGGCTTCCCCACCCGGGCGCCGCGAGTCGCACAGGCCCTCGGGCCGCCCGCGTCTCTGCGCGATCCGCTTCCGCGACGCCCCGGCAAGCGGTCCGAGGCGCCAGGATTCCCCACCCGGGACACCGTCGTCGGGCGTCCGACCGCCGACCCGGTTCGCGAAGCCGACCCGAGGAACATCACCCCGACCCGTTAGCTCACACACCGTCATATACCTTGCGGATGAGGACTTTTGCCCCCTGCCGTACATGGGGCGCTGCGACGTCGCCTTCGGGGTGGGCGTTACAGGAGGCGCGTCATGAACGCGCTGTTGGGGTCTTCCCGGTAGTTCGCGAAGGCGCCGCAGTAGGTGAACTCGAACTTCTCGTACAGCGCACGGGCCGGGGCGAAGTGGTCGGTGGCGCCGGTCTCCAGGCTGAGGCGCCGGTAACCCATGGAGCGGGCCGAGGAGATGATGTGGGCCAGCAGCTGGGAGGCCACTCCGGTCCGCTTGCGGGTGGGTTCGGTGCGCATCGACTTGATCTCGGCGTGGCCTTCCTCGATGCGCTTGACCGCTCCGCAGCCGACCAGGACGTCGGCGTCGTAGGCGGTCCAGAAGGTGACTTCGGGCACGCGCAGTCCGTCGAGGTCGAGGGCGTGCTTGCTCTCCAGCGGGGTGATCGCCCGCATCTCGTCCACGTGGGCCTGGAGGAACTCGGCGATGTCCCGTCCGGAGAGATCGTCCACTGAGATCTTCATCTTCTCGCCTTCGCTGTATCGACTGCAGGTTGGTCCGGCCTCCCGGACGCCTGCGAGCAGCGCGCGGGCGAAGCGGGCCTCAGGGGGGGCCGCCCGGAGCCGGAAGGAGCGCACAGCCGCCCCGGCGTCCGCGGGAGCCACGCCGAGGAGTCGCGCCGCTCCCGTCACGTGGTCAGAGTGCGACCGCTCGTTCGACCAATTCCAGGGCCCGGCCCGGGAGCTCTTCCCGGTCCAGCTCCCCGCCGCCGAGCCAGTGGACCCGGGGATCGCGGCGGAACCAGGAGTCCTGGCGGCGCGCGAAACGCTTGGTGGCACGGACGGTCTCGGCGCGCGCCTCGTCCTCGGTGCACTCTCCGGCGAGGGCCGCCAGCACCTGCTGGTAGCCGAGCGCGCGGGAGGCGGTGAGCCCCTCGCGCAGCCCCTGGGCCTCCAGCGCCCGGACCTCGTCGACCAGGCCCGCCTCCCACATCCGGTCGACGCGCAGCGCGATCCGGGCGTCGAGCTCCGGGCGTTCGACGTCCACCCCGATCTGCAGGGCGTCGTAGACCGGTTCCTCGCCGGGGAGGTTGGCGGTGAACGGCTTTCCGGTGATCTCGATGACTTCGAGGGCGCGGACGATGCGGCGGCCGTTGCTGGGCAGGATCGCCCGGCCGGCGCCGGGATCGGCGGTGGCGAGCCGCTCGTGGAGGACGCCGGGGCCGCGTTCGGCCAGCTCCTGTTCGAGCCGGGCGCGCACCTCGGGGTCGGTGCCCGGGAACTCCAGGGCGTCGATGGTGCCCTTCACGTACAGCCCGGAGCCGCCGACCAGGATCGCGGAGCGGCCTTCGGAGAGCAGCCGGTCGATCTCCGCGCGGGCGAGGCGCTGGTACTCCGCGACGCTGGCCGTGCGGGTCACGTCCCAGACGTCCAGCAGGTGGTGCGGGACGCCGTCGCGCTCGGGAAGGGTGAGTTTCGCGGTGCCGATGTCCATGCCCCGGTACAGCTGCATGGAGTCGGCGTTGACCACCTCGCCGCCGAGCCGCTGGGCGAGGAACACCCCCAGATCGGACTTGCCTGCTGCCGTGGGGCCGACGACGGTGATGACGCGCGGGGCCGGAACTGGGTTTCTCACCGCCCCAGTCTCCCAAACCTCCCGCGCCCCGCCGACCCGGCCGACCCATTTGTACGACTGCGCGCCTTTTGTTCCTCACGAGTAAAATCGTCGGCACCGGACAGGAGTGCCGGTGCGGGAGCTGACTCGGCCCGAGCGACCACGGCACGGAGGATGACCCATGGGGTTCCTGGACAATCTCAAGGCCCGGCTGGGACCGGCGAAGGAGAAGGTCGGCGACAAGGTCGGCGACCTCGCGCACCAGCACGGAGGCAAGATCGAGCAGGGTCTGGACAAGGCCGCGCGCACGGTCGACCAGAAGACCAAGGGCAAGTACAGCGACAAGATCCAGAGCGGTACGCAGAAGGCGAAGGACACGGTGGACCGCCTCGGCCACAAGGACGCGCACGGCCCGGGCCCGACCACGGGCTTCGACGGCACGGGGGGTACGCCCCCGCCGCCGGCCCACTGAGGCCGGACACGGCACGGCCGGGCGGCGCCCCGGTACGGAGGATCGGAAGGACGGCCGCGGGGCCCGGCTCCGCGGCCGTCACCCGTTCGCGGGGCCCGTACGGGTGAATCCGCGGCCGGACGGAGTGCCCCGGACCGGCGACGACCGGCTCAGGAACCGGGACCACCACCGGCTCAGGGCCGAGACCATCACTGGCTAAGGGCCGGTTCCACCACCGGCTCAGGGCCGGGACCATCACTGGCTCAGGACCAGGCGGCGACGGTGTAGCCCACTCCGTACGGCGCGTCCTCGTACAGCGCCCGGCCCCGGAGGCCCGCCCCGTCCGCGGCGCCGGCGAGCACCTGCCAGGGGGCCCGGCCCGCCGCCTTCAGGGCGTACGCGAGGGGGGCGTCGAGTTCCGCGAGGGCCCGCACGTCCGCCGCGCCCAGGGCCCGTGCGGTGGAGGCGTCGAATCCCTCGGCGCGGGGGTCCAGATAGCCGGGCGCCTTGACCGTGCGGCAGGCGCTGCCGTCGCCCATCACCAGCAGGGCCACCCGCTCCGCGCGCTCCGCCAGCCCCCGGCCGGCCTCGGCGCAGCGCTCCGGGGAGAGCGGTTCGCCGACGCCGAGCCCTTCGACGGGGGACGCGGTCCAGCCGGCCGTCGCGAGCAGCCAGGCGCCGACGGCGAGCGAGGCGGGCAGCGGCCGGGAGGGCGCGCCGTCGTCAGGGCCGGAGCCGGCAGAGGTGCCGGCTCCCAGCCGGACGTCGAGGTCGACGCCGAAGCCGCGGAAGTTCCCGGTGCTCCCCGCCGGGAAGGTGCCCCGCTCGCCCTCCGCCGCCGGCCCGACCACGATCAGCAGATCGGGGCGGGCCTCGGCGAGGACGGCGAGGGCTTCGGCGCAGGCGGCCCGGGCCGGGTCGAGCTCGGGGGCGGCCCCGGCGGCGACCTCGGGGACCAGCAGGGGCGGGCAGGGGCTCACGACGGCGGCGACAAGCATGCCGGTCAGCGTACTGGCCGCGCCCCCGCCGCCGAGCGGCCCCTGCCCGTGAACTCCGGGCAGGGCCGTGGGGACGGGTCAGTCGCAGCCGCAGCCCGGGGCGGAGGCGGCCGGCAGCGGGGCGGGGGCGCCGATGGTGGGCAGGCCCAGCATCACGCCGACGGGCTTGGCCGCAGCGGCCGCGTTCCGCTTCTCCCAGGCGTCGCCGGACCGGGTGGAGCGCACGGCGAGGGTGGCGCCCTCGGCGAGCAGGTGGTGCGGGGCGGCGTAGGTGATCTCGACGGTCACCACGTCACCGGGGCGCACGGTGCCCTCCGGCTTGGTGAAGTGGACGAGACGGTTGTCGGGGGCGCGGCCGGAGAGCCGGTGGGTGGAGCCGTCCTTGCGGCCCTCGCCCTCCGCGACCATGACCTCCAGCACGCGTCCGACCTGCTTCTTGTTCTCCTCCCAGGAGATCTCCTCCTGGAGGGCGGAGAGGCGCATGTAGCGCTCCTGCACGACCTCCTTGGGGATCTGCCCGTCCATGTCGGCGGCCGGGGTCCCGGGGCGCTTGGAGTACTGGAAGGTGAAGGCGTTGGCGAAGCGTGCCTCGCGCACGGCGTGCATGGTCTGCTCGAAGTCCTCCTCCGTCTCGCCGGGGAAGCCCACGATGATGTCGGTGGAGATGGCGGCGTCCGGCATCGCGGCGCGCACCTTCTCGATGATGCCGAGGAAGCGTTCCTGCCGGTAGGAGCGGCGCATGGCCTTCAGGATCGAGTCCGAGCCGGACTGCATCGGCATGTGGAGCTGCGGCATGACGTTGGGCGTCTCGGCCATCGCGGCGATCACGTCGTCGGTGAAGTCGCGGGGGTGCGGCGAGGTGAAGCGGACGCGCTCCAGGCCCTCGATCTTCCCGCAGGCCCGCAGCAGCTTGGAGAACGCCTCGCGGTCGCCGATGTCGGAGCCGTAGGCGTTGACGTTCTGGCCGAGCAGGGTGATCTCGGAGACGCCCTCGGCGACCAGCGCCTCGATCTCGGCCAGGATGTCGCCGGTGCGGCGGTCCTTCTCCTTGCCGCGCAGGGCGGGCACGATGCAGAAGGTGCAGGTGTTGTTGCAGCCGACCGAGATGGAGACCCACGCGGCGTAGGCGGACTCGCGGCGGGTGGGGAGCGTGGAGGGGAACGCCTCCAGCGACTCGGCGATCTCGATCTGCGCCTCTTCCTGGACGCGGGCGCGCTCCAGCAGCACCGGGAGTTTGCCGATGTTGTGGGTGCCGAAGACCACGTCGACCCACGGGGCCCGCTTCACGATGGTGTCGCGGTCCTTCTGCGCGAGGCAGCCGCCGACCGCGATCTGCATCCCGGGGCGCTTGGTCTTCATCGGGGCGAGCCGGCCGAGGTTGCCGTAGAGCTTGTTGTCGGCGTTCTCACGGACCGCGCAGGTGTTGAAGACCACGACGTCGGCGTCGCCGTCGGCGTCCTCGGGGGCACGGACGTAACCGGCGTCCTCCAGCAGGCCCGACAGCCGCTCCGAGTCGTGGACGTTCATCTGGCATCCGTACGTACGGATTTCGTAGCTCTTGAGTTCTTGAACGTCCACTGCGAGGCTCCGGTCGCTGCTGCTGGTCATCCCTCAAGGGTAGGCGCTCCGGGAAAGCCCCCTCTCCCGCCCGTTCGCGGGTGGCTCTGGTCAGCGCGGGCCCCGGGCTGGCAGGATCGCGGCCATGTCCCCGACCGGCCCGTCCCCCGCCCGTCGCCGCCTGCTGCGCGCGGGCGGTGCCTCGGCGGTCTCGCTGGGACTCCTGCTCTGGTGGGTGCTGCCGCTCGACAGCCCTTCGCCCAGCGGCTCCCTGGTCTTCTCCACCGGCGTACGGACCGGGGTCTACCAGCTCTACGGGGAGCGGCTCGAAGGGGCGCTGGCGACGGACATGCCGGGGGTCTCCATACAGCTGCGGACCAGTCAGGGCTCGCAGCAGAACATCGAGCGGGTCGCGGCGGGTGAGGCGGACTTCACCATCGCCACCGCCGACTCCGTCGCGACGTATCTGCGCAGCGGCAGGCCCGGGGCCCGGCGGCTCCGCGGCTGCGTCCGCCTCTACGACGACTACGTACAGCTGATCGTGCCCCGGTCCTCCTCCGTGCGGAGCGTCGCCGACCTGCGGGGCCAGCGGGTGGGCGTGGGGCAGCTCGGGTCCGGGGTGAAGCTCGTCGCCGACCGGCTGATGACCGCCGCCGGGGTCGATCCCGCGAAGGGGGTCACTCCGGTGACGGCCGGGATCGACACCATGCCCTCGCTGATGGTGGAGGGGAAGCTCGACGCCTTCTTCTGGTCCGGCGGGCTGCCGACCAACGCGGTCCAGCAGCTCTCGCGGCGGACCGACGTCCGGCTGGTGCCGCTGGAGGACGAGCTGATCCACCGGCTCCAGGCGGCGGGCGGTTCGACCCGCTACTACCGCGCGGCCGTCATGCCGGCGGATGCCTACCCGGACGTGCAGCGCGGACAGTCCGTGCCCACGGTCGCCGTCGCCAATCTGCTGGTGACCACGGACCGGACCGACGCGGCGATGACCGAGGCGTTCACCCGTACCGTCATCAACAGCCGGGACCGGATCGGACGGGAGGTCCACTCGGCGCAGCTGGTGGACCTGCGGACGGCCATCTACACCGATCCGCTGCGGCTGCACGACGGCGCCCAGGAGTACTACCGGTCGGTCAAGCCTTAGCTGGATCTTTGAGGTAGCGGTGTCCGTCAGTGGTTCGGGGCGTCGCGCGGTACGGACACCGTGACCCGCAGGCCGTGGGGGTCGTTGCGGCCGTAGTCGATCGTGCCGCCGCCCGCCGCGAGCAGCACTCGCGAGATGGAGAGCCCGAGGCCGGAGCCCCGGACGTTCTGGTGGCGGTTGCTCCGCCAGAAGCGGTCGCCCACGCGGTCCAGTTCCTCGTCGGTGAGTCCGGGGCCCCGGTCGGCGACCACGACGGTGGAGACGGGGCCCTCCGCGGCGACCGACACGGTCACGTCCTGGCCGGGCGGGGTGAACTTCAGCGCGTTGTCGATCACCGCGTCCAGCGCGCTGGAGAGCGCTATCGGGTCGGCCCAGGCGGTGACGGCCGGAGCCCCGTCCTGGGTGAGGCCCACGCCCTTCCCGTCGGCGACCGGGTGCCAGGCCGCGACGCGCTCCGCCGTGAGGGCGGCGACGTCGGTGAGGGCGAGGTCGGCCTCGGCGTGCTCGGCGAGCGCCAGGTCCAGCAGGTCGTCGAGGACCTGGGCCAGCCGCTTCCCCTCCAGCCGCACCGAGGCGATCTCCTCGTTGCCTTCGGGGAGTTCGAGGGCGAGCAGCTCGATCCTCAGCAGCAGCGCGGAGAGCGGATTGCGCAGCTGGTGGGAGGCGTCCGCGACGAACGCCCGCTGCTGTTCGAGGACTTCTTCGACGTTGTCGGCCATCTCGTTGAAGGAGCGTGCCAGTCTGCGGAGTTCGGGAGGGCCGCCGCCTTCGACCACGCGGGAGCGCATCCGGCCGCGCGCGATGTCGTGGGTGGCGGCGTCCAGGGTGCGCACCGGGAGCAGCACCCAGCCGGTGAGCCGGAACGCGGCCCCGACCGCCACCAGCATCGCCGCCGCCTCGCCGAGGGCGATGATCAGCCAGCCGTGCAGGATGCGGGCCCGCATCTCGTCGGTGGGCGAGTCGATGACGACGACGGCGACGACGTCCCCGTCGCGCACCACGGGCGAGGCGACGACGATCCGGCCGTGCTGCCAGGGCCAGACCTGGGGCGGGTCGTGGGAGCGGCGGCCGAGCAGCGCCTCCTGGAAGGCGGCGCGGCCCTCGCCCTCCCGGGGCAGGTTCCAGGTGGACGGGGCCCTGGCGAGGTAGCGGTCGTCGCGGTAGAAGATCCCGGCCCGGATGCCGTACACGGTGGCGTAGGCGTCGAGATCCGCCTGGAGGGTGCGGCGGCGCTCGTCGTCGGGGGCGACCGGTTCGCTGATGAACTGGGCGAGCGCGGCGAAGCGCGCGGTGTCGTCGATGCGGTCGATGACGACCTTCTGCTGCTCGGCGCCGGCCACGCTCATCGCGAGGGGGAAGCCGAGCGCCAGCAGCACGGCGGCCATGAGCACGATGAGCAGGGGCAGCAGACGGGTACGCACCGGAGCGACGGGTCCTCAGACGGCCGGCGGGACGAGCCGGTAGCCGACCCCTCGCACCGTCTCGATGAGCGCGGGCAGCCCCAGCTTGGCGCGGAGCGAGGCGACGTGCACCTCCAGCGTCCGGCCGGTCCCCTCCCAACTGGTCTGCCACACCTCGCTGATGATCTGTTCGCGCCGGAACACCACGCCGGGGCGCTGGGCGAGGAGGGCGAGGAGGTCGAACTCCTTGCGGGTGAGCTGGACTTCGGTGCCGTCGACGCTGACGCGGCGGGTGGGCAGTTCGACCCGTACGGCTCCGAGGAGCAGTGCGGCGAGCGGGATCTGCGCGGTGTCCTCGCCGCTGGTGGTGCGGCGGGCGACGGCGTGGATGCGGGCGAGCAGTTCACCGGTGTCGTAGGGCTTGGTGACGTAGTCGTCGGCGCCGAGGTTGAGACCGTGGATGCGCGAACGGACGTCGGCCCGGGCGGTCACCATGATGACGGGGGTGGAGGTCCGCTTGCGGATCCTGCCGAACACCTCGTAACCGTCCTGGTCCGGCAGCCCGAGGTCCAGCAGGATGACCCCGAAGGGTTCCCGCTCGGCGGGGAGCAGGGCGCGCAGCGCCTCCTCGCCACCGCGGGCGTGCACGACCCGGAAGCCGTGGCGGGCGAGCACGGCGGACAGGGCCGCGGCGACGTGGTTGTCGTCCTCGACGAGCAGCAGTCTCACTGGCCCTCCTCTCCGTGTTCGCCGGTGGTGATCCCCGGGCGCCGCCTACAGGGCGTTACCCCAGGAGGAGACGATAGACGGCGTTCGCTCCCCCCGGCACGCCCGCGGGACGTGCCGCCGGCCTCCGGTCCGCCTCCGTCACCCTCCTGGGCATCAACGCCGACGCGAGGGATCCAGTCAAGTCCCGGCCCGTTACGACGGGGTTTCCGTTACCCACCCGGTACGCCGACGGACACGGAGCGCCCGGCCCCTTCACACCGAGTATCCAGGGAATGCCGGATCGTTATCCTCAATTCTCGCTCAGATCTACTGACGGTCATCGCGCTGCGTCACTAGTGTCCAAGTGCCTCGACACGCAGGGTTCGCCTTGCGGGCCGAGGTGCTGGCCACCCGAGGAGGACGGAGCAAGAGCCGATGAGCGGAGTTTCAGTGACGAAGGCCGCCGAGGATGCCGCACCCGAGGCCGACGACCTCGTCGTACTGAGCAACGTCAACAAGCACTTCGGCGCGCTGCATGTGCTCCAGGACATCGATCTGACCATCGCCCGCGGCGAGGTCGTGGTCGTCATCGGACCGTCCGGGTCCGGCAAGTCCACGCTGTGCCGCACGATCAACCGCCTGGAGACGATCGATTCGGGATCGATCACGATCGACGGACGCCCACTTCCCCAGGAGGGCAAGGAACTTGCCCGGCTGCGCGCCGATGTGGGCATGGTCTTCCAGTCGTTCAACCTCTTCGCGCACAAGACCGTGCTGGAGAACGTCATGCTGGGCCAGGTCAAGGTCCGCAAGACCGACAAGAAGGCCGCGGAGGAGAAGGCCCGGACTCTGCTCGACCGGGTCGGGGTGGGCGTCCAGGCGGACAAGTACCCTGCCCAGCTCTCCGGCGGTCAGCAGCAACGCGTCGCCATCGCAAGGGCGTTGGCGATGGACCCGAAGGTCATGCTCTTCGACGAGCCCACGTCGGCGCTCGACCCGGAGATGATCAACGAGGTCCTCGAAGTCATGCAGCAGCTGGCCCGGGACGGCATGACGATGATCGTCGTCACCCACGAGATGGGCTTCGCCCGCTCCGCCGCCAACCGCGTCGTCTTCATGGCGGACGGAAAGATCGTCGAAGAGGCCACGCCCGACCAGTTCTTCAGCAACCCCCGCAGCGACCGGGCCAAGGACTTCCTGTCGAAGATCCTTCACCACTGACGTCAACGACCTACGACAGAAGGAAAGTTCAGATGCAGCTCCGCAAGTCGGCCGCCCTCGCGGCCATCGCCGTCATCGCTCTGACCGCCACCGCCTGTGGGGGCAAGGAAGGCTCGGCCGGGGACAAGCCCGCGGGCACCAAGCCCGGCGCCTCCGACGCGCCCGCCCTTCCCACGTACACCGTCGCCACCGGCGTCGACCTGGACTCGCCGGCCTTCAAGGAGGCGAAGAAGCGCGGCAAGCTGATCATCGGCGCCAAGGCCGACCAGCCGTACCTGGGCTTCGAGGACCAGTCCACGAAGGAGCGCTCCGGCTTCGACATCGAGATCGCCAAGATGATCGCCGCGGACCTCGGCTTCTCGGACAAGCAGATCGAGTGGAAGACCGTCGACTCCGGCATCCGCGAGACGGCGATCTCCAAGGGCCAGGTCGACTACTTCGTCGGTACGTACACGATCAACGACAAGCGCAAGCAGCTGGTCGGCTTCGCCGGTCCGTACTACAAGGCGGGCGCCGACCTGCTGGTCCGCTCCGACGAGAAGGCCATCACCGGCACGGACACGCTGAAGGGCAAGAAGGTCTGCTCGATCGTGGGTTCCACCCCGCTCCAGGAGATCAAGAAGCCGGAGTACGGCGCGAGCGTCGTCGAGCTGGCCAAGTACTCGGACTGCGTGCAGCAGCTGCTGACCAACCAGGTCGACGCGGTCACCACCGACGACTCGATCCTCAAGGGCTACGCCGCCCAGAACCCCAAGAAGCTGCGGGTCATCGGCAAGCCCTTCACCGAGGAGCCCTACGGCGTCGGCCTGAACAAGGACGACAAGGTTCTGCGGGACGCGATCAACGACTCGCTCGAGAAGCACGTCCAGGACGGCTCGTACAAGAAGATCTACGACGCGACCCTCGGCCTGTCCGGCTCGGCGTACACCGCCCCGCCGGCCATCGAGCGCTACTGACGGCGTGCCGCCCGGCGTCACTTCCCCGACGCCGGGCGGCACCGCCCGCACGACCCGACCCGTACGCCCGACCGGCCCCGTACGCCCGATGCCGCTGACAGCCGACGCGGAGACCTCATGAACGTACTGCTCGACAATTTCCCGGAGTTCCGCGACGGCTTCATAGGCACGGTGTCGATCACCGCCGTCAGCTCGGTCATCGCGCTGGTGCTCGGCGTCGTCATCGCCGGCATGCGGGTCTCACCGGTGCCGCCCCTGCGGATCTTCGGCACGGCCTGGGTGACGCTGCTGCGCAACACCCCCCTGACGCTGCTCTTCCTGATCTTCTTCTTCGTCGTGCCGCAGGTCTTCTTCTCGGGCCTGAGCCCGTTCGTCCTCGGTTCGCTGGCGCTGGGCTTCTACACCTCGTCCTTTGTCTGCGAGGCCGTCCGCTCCGGCATCAACACCGTGCCGCTGGGCCAGGCCGAGGCCGCCCGCTCGATCGGCATGTCCTTCCCGCAGACCCTGCGCCTCGTCGTCCTCCCGCAGGCGACCCGGTCCGTGATCCCGCCGCTGAGCAGCATCTTCATCGCCCTCACGAAGAACTCGGCCATCGCCGGCGCCTTCAGCGTCACCGAGCTGTTCGGCTGGCAGAAGCTGATGAGCGACCGCGGCTACGCGATCACCCCCGTCTTCATCTGGGTCGCCCTCGGCTACCTGGTCGTCACCTTTGTCATCAGCGGTCTCTTCCGGCTGCTGGAGCGCCGCATGGAGGTCGCCCGATGAGTGCCAGCGTTCTCTACGACGCGCCGGGCCCGAAGGCCACCGTAAGGAACCGCGTCTACGCGGTGGTCGGCGGCGTCGCCATCCTGGCGCTGATCGTCTTCGCCATCAAACGGCTGTCGGACACGGGCAACCTCGATTCCGGCATGTGGGACATCTTCAACTACGCGGGCATCCGGCAGAACATCGCCGACGCGGTGCTGGCCACGCTCAAGGTCTTCGGCCTGGCGGCGGTCGGATCGGTCGTCCTCGGCGTGGTGCTCGCGGTCGGCCGCCTCTCCGACCACCGGCCGGTGCGCTGGGTGGCGACCACGTTCATCGAGCTGTTCCGCTCGATCCCGCTGCTCATCACGATCTACGCGATCTGGGTCGGCTTCCTGACCGACTACTCGATGTGGGCGCTGGCCCTGGGCCTCTCCGTCTACAACGGCTGCGTCCAGGCCGAGGTGCTGCGGGCCGGAATCAACTCGGTCCCCCGGGGCCAGAGCGAGGCCGCGTACGCGCTCGGCATGAGCAAGACGCAGGTGATGCTCGGCGTACTGATGCCGCAGGCCGTGCGGGCGATGCTGCCGACGATCATCAGCCAGCTGGTGGTGACGCTCAAGGACACCTCGCTCGGCTACATCATCCTGTACCCGGAGCTGCTCCAGACCGCGCGTCTGATCGCCTCCAACACTCTGGTCGACGGCAAGTACCCGTACGTCTCGACGATCGTCGTCATCGGCACCATCTACGTGACGATGTGTCTGCTGCTGTCGGCGCTCGCGACCTGGATCGAGCGGCGCGGCCGGCGCGCCAAGACGGGCATCGCCGTGGCGTCGGCCGCTCCGGCCGCCGGCATCGACGCGCCCGTCGCAACGGCCGGCATCCCGGCCGCCCGGCCGGGGGGCGCAGGGGGCGCGGACCTTCCGCCGGCCGCGGAGACCGTCGCGAAGACGGTCGCGACCGACGGGACCGGGGGGACCGAAGGGGACCCCGGGACCATCGGGAAGTCGTAACGGCCCGCCCGGAGCGGGGAGCATTCGAGGCAGCGGCGCATGCGCCGCTGCCTCGCTCGCTTGACGCGGGCACCCCCAGTGGGTTGCATACGTTCTGTGATCACGCACCGGACTTCGACCGCTTCGACTACCAGGTTTCGCATGACCGTTCGAGCCGGAGGGTACGCACCGTGGACCCGGTGATCGTCGTCGGCACCGGACCCGTCGGTCTGACGCTCGCCCTCGCCCTGGCGGCGCACGGCGTGCCCTCCGTCCTCCTCGACGAGGGGCTCGGCAAGGACGAACCGCGCCCCGCGCGCACGGTGGTGCTGCGCGAGGACACCGCCGACCTGGTCATGCGGCTCGGCTGCGCCACTCCGGACCGCGCGGCACTGAGCTGGTCGGGCTGGCGTTCGCTCCGCCGGAACCAGCTGGTACGTGAGGTACCGCTCGGCGAGGGCGGCCCCGGAAGCGGATCGGTGCCCGCGCCCGTCCACCTGCCGCAGCACGCGCTCACCCGGGGGCTGCGGGCCGCCGTGGCCGCGCACGAGCTGATCCGGCTCGTGCCGCTCAGCCGGGTCGACACCCTGGAGCAGGACGCGTCCGGCGTTACCGTGCACACCAAGGACCCCGACGCGACCTGGTGGCGCGGAAGTTACCTGGTCGGATGCGACGGAGCACGCTCCACCGTGCGCAAACTCCTGGACGTCCGGTTCCCGGGCCGGACCGCCGTGGAACGTCACGCCGTCGCCGCGCTGCGGGTCGAACTCCCGTGGCCGCGACAGGCCGTGCTGCACCGTCAGCCGCCGTGGCGCGCGGTCGGCACGGAGGTGACGGCCCGCCCGTTGCCGGGCGGGGTCTGGCGGCTCGACTGGCTGCTCCCGACCGGCGGTGAACTGGTCACGCCCGAGGCGCTGGTCGCCCGTACCCGGGAGACCCTGGCCGGCTGGTGCGGGGAGACCCCGCCCTACGAGCTGCTGGACACCGGTGTCCACACGGTCCACCACCGGCTCGCTCTGCGTTGGCGGGTGAAGCGGGCCTTCCTGGCGGGGGACGCCGCCCACCTGATGGGCGCACTGGGGACCCAGGGCGTGGACGAGGGACTGCGGGACGCCGAGAACCTCGCGTGGAAACTGGCCCATGCCTGGCACCACGGGGCATCCGAACTCCTGCTCGACAGCTACCAGGCCGAGCGCCGGGCCGCCGTGGCCGCCCGGCTGCGCGCCGCCGACCAGTCGCTGCCGATACTGCGCGGCGGAGGCGGCCTGCGGACCCTGGTGGCGGGCGGCGCACGCGGGCACGACACCCTCTTCTTCGACGCACACCTCGGGTACGGCCCGCTCGGCGCGCCCCCTTCGTACACGCACTCCCCCCTCGCACCACAGCACGCCCAGGCGCACGTCCCGGTCGGTACGCCCCCCGGTGCGCCGGTCGCCGAGGTTCGGGCGACCGCTCCGGACGGAACATCCGTACGACTGCGGGCCCGGCTGGGGCGTGGCCGGTT
Organism: Streptomyces sp. NPDC001493; assembly: GCF_053597235.1. NCBI lineage: Bacteria > Bacillati > Actinomycetota > Actinomycetes > Kitasatosporales > Streptomycetaceae > Streptomyces > Streptomyces sp. NPDC001493. The sequence continues at coordinate 37,309 of NZ_JBSFHV010000028.1, read as the reverse complement.
CCTGGTGGTGCTGATCGCCCCGGGCACCGGCGTCTGGGACCGGCGGCACTGGATGACGGCGGGCGTGATGCCCCGTCTCGCGGAAGCCGTGCGCGCCCTCCCGGTGGAGAGCGAACTCCTCGTCACGGAGAGCTATCCGGGCGCGGCGGCCCACACGGTTCTGCTGATCCGGCCGGACGGACACCTGGTGGCCTCGTTCGCCGGGGTGCGGCCGGCGGAACTCTTCGCCGCGGCGGACGCCGCGCGGGGCGGTCCGCCCGGAACACCCGGTACGCCCGGCGCTCCCCCCGCGGACGACGACTCGACCCCGCGCACCTCCGCGCGCTCCGAGAGGGCCGCCACACTCAATTGACCGGCGTCAACACGCGTGGTGTACTCCAGAACATGACCGACGACACCTGCGTACGCCTGTGGCGGAGAGTCCACATGGACCTCGTCCGCTACGCGGGCTGCGTGTGTCGCCCTTCCTGCTGACTCGCCTTCCCCGCCGTGCCGTGCTGCCTCCGCACCGGCACGCGCCTCCACGCGAACTCTCAGGACGGTCATCGTGTCTGCGCTCTCCGCCTCTTCCGTGCCCGCTGCCTCCCCGGCGTCGGCGGCTGCCTCCGCAACCGCCGTTGCCCCCGAAAGCCCCGAAGCCCTCGAAGCCCCCGAAGGCCTCCAGGCCCTCGGGCTTCCGGCCGAAGCCGGTACGCCCCCGGTCGCGCCACCCCCGGCAACCGCGCCGACGGTGGCGGAACTGCTCGACTTCGCCCGCCGGGCCGCGGCCGACGCCGAGTTGATCGCTTCCCTGCCGCTCGACCCCGAGGGCCGCACCTGGGTGCGGCTGGACGGGCCGGCGGGCAGCGAGGCGTGGCTGATCGGCTGGCCACCGGGCACGGGTACCGGCTGGCACGACCACGCGGACTCGGTCGGCGCCTTCCTCACCGCTTCCGGCACCCTGAAGGAGCACTCGCTGGCCGCCCGGCTGCCCACCGACGGCTGGAAGACCCTGGAGCTGACCGAAGGGATCGACCGCAGCCGTGAACTGACGACAGGTCAGGGACGCGCGTTCGGTCGCCACCATGTGCACGAGGTGCTCAACGAGTCCACCACCGAGCACGCCGTCTCCGTGCACGCCTACTACCCGCCGCTGCCCCGCATCCGCCGCTACAGCCGTACGGGCGCGGTGCTCCGGCTGGAGCAGACCGAGATTCCGGAGGACTGGCAGTGAGCGAACACGAGTACATCCGCACGGCGGGCGACGACGCTTCGGGCGGCGACTCGGCGTCCGCGCCGGTCGGCATCGACGAGTTCCTCGAACGGGTACGGAAGGGCTTCGAGCGGATCGGCCCGGAAAAGGCCGCGGCGGAAGCCGCCGGGGGCGCCCTGCTCGTCGACATCCGCTACGCCGCTCTGCGCGAACGCGACGGTCTGATCCCGGGCGCGCTGGTCGTCGAACGGAACGAACTGGAGTGGCGGCTCGACCCGTGGGGCAGCCACCGCGCAGAACAGGCGGTCGGCCACGACCTGCGGATCGTGATCGTCTGCAACGAGGGGTACGCCTCCAGCCTCGCCGTGTCCTCCTTGCACCAGCTCGGCCTGACCCGCGCCACCGATCTGATCGGCGGCTTCCAGGCATGGCGGGCGGCCGGCCTCCCGGTCACCGCCCCCAAGTGACCGTACGGGTGCGGAGCTACCGCTACGTGGGGCCGGCCGACCTGTGGCCCATGGCTCGGCCCCACGACGTCAGGCCCCACGCCGACCCCTCCGACGGCATCCGGTCCGTTGGCGGCTGCCGGATCGCCTCGGCGGCGGACTTCGATGGATGGGTGGCCCTGCGCCCGGCGCCCGATTTGCGTGAGCCGTTCACCTACGTCGTCGCCGGGGACGGCACCCTGCGGCTGGCCCCGCGCCGCAGCGAACATGTGGCCTGCGCCGACGGGGAGGCCGTACTGGGCGCGGGAGAGATCGGCTTCACCCGTGATGGGGGCAAGTGGGCGGTCGACGGGATCAGCAACCAGTCGACCGGCTACTGCCCGGACACCAGTTCCTGGCACGCCGTCGCGCGGGCGCTGGACCGCGCGGGACTCGCCCGGCCGGACGGCTTCACCCATGAGGTGGTGTTCCGGCGCTGCCCCGGCTGCCGGGCACACAACATCGTCCGCGAGGGCCACTTCGTCTGCGTGTTCTGCGACGGGGAGCTGCCCGCGCTCTGGAACGTGGACCCCTCGGCCTGAGGCCCGCACCGCGTTCCGGCGGACAGAGGGGTGAGCGGGAAACGCCCCCGCCTCGGCTTACCGTCCTCTCCGGCCCGTACCGCTCACTCCTGTTCCTGGGGCGGCACGGGCCCCCGTTCGCAGGCACACCGCTCCCGCGGCCTACCCGAACGGCCGCTCCCCGGTGGAGCGGTCCCCGCGCAGGCCCGACATTCGCCTCATGCACCACGAGGCGAATGTGTACGGAGACGGCGCGCTGATGGACATGGACTCCCCCGTCCTCACCCCGGACGAACTCGACCTCCAGGCGTCCCGCCTCCAGGAATCGGAGGCCTGGCGCCGGATCGTCACCGGCTGGGACCACTCGGCCGCCGAACCCGCGCGGCTCCGCCCGGCCGCCGAACCCGACGAGCCCGCCGGTGCGCTCACGACCGCCCCCGACCCCGCCGACGTACTCCCCGCGCGGTCACCGGAGCACTGGCGCGGGCTGCTCTCCGTACCCGTCGATCAGCTCGTCGCGGACTCCCTGCGCGCGCTGCCCGCCGCGTCCCCCGCCGAGCGGCGCCTTCCCGGGCGGCTCGGCGCGATGCTGCCGGACCGGCTCCACTCCTGGCGGCGCATCGGCCGGAGCGACGTACGCCCTTCGGTCCACCTGGCGTACGCGCGGCTGATCCTGACGGAGTGGGGGTGGCAGAACACTCCGTACCGGCTGCGCAACGCCCGCGGCGCACGGTGCGTGTGCGGGGCGATGCTCACGGCACACCGGCTCGGCTACGGCTCCGCCGAGACCGTGGACCGGGCCGGGGCGTGGATGATCACCGAGTTGCGCTCGCAGGGCTGGACCGATCTGATCGGCCCCTGGAACCGGGCGCCCGGCCGCACCGCCTCCGACGCGCTCGCCCTGATCGACGCCACCATCCGACGCGCCTCCCTGGCCGGCCACTGACCGTCGGCCAGCCACTGACCGTCGGCCGGCCACTCACCGTCGGCCGGGATCGACCGTCGACCAGGATCGCCCCGTCGACCGGGGCTGACCATCGGCCAGCCTGACCATGGGCCGGAGTTCGGCTGCCGGATCCGGCAGCCCGCACTCCGCACCACCCCCACGGACCACCTCGACACGTCACCGAGCACGTCCGTAAGGGCCGAGCCTCCTCGGCGCGCGTCAGAACGATTCGTCCAGGCCCTCCGTGTCCTCCCCCTCGGCCTCCAGCGCCTGGCGCACCACGCGGAGTGCCATGCCCTCTCCGTATCCCTTGCGGGCGAGCATGCCCGCGAGGCGGCGCAGCCGCTTGTCCCGGTCGAGCCCTCGCGTGGACCGGAGCTTGCGCGCGACCAGTTCGCGGGCCGTCTCCTCCTCCTGCTCGGAGTCGAGCTGCCCGACCGCCTCGTCGATCACCGCGGAATCGACGCCCTTCGTGCGGAGCTCACGGGCGAGCGCCCGGCGTGCCAGACCTCGGCCGTGGTGCCGGGATTCCACCCAGGAGTCCGCGAACGCCGCGTCGTCGATCAGCCCCACGTCCTCGAAGCGCGACAGCACCTCCTCGGCCGCCTCGTCGGGAATCTCCCGCTTGCGCAGCGCGTCCGCGAGCTGCTTGCGGGTGCGCGGGGTCCCGGTGAGCAGGCGCAGGCAGATGTTGCGCGCCTGCTCGACCGGGTCTCGCGGTTCCCCCGTCTCGGCCCTCGACGAGCCGGGGGAACCGCTGCTTCTGGAACGGGAGCGACGGCCCGCTCCCTCGCCGAATCCCGCACCGCCGCCGAATCCCGTCCCCGGGCCCGCCCCCCGACGGGCTCCGGAACGAAACTCCGCTTCGCTGTCCGACTCCGGACCCGCCCCCGGTCCGCCCGCGAAGCCGCCCGCATGCCGCGGGTGGGGCTCCGCACCGAATCCGGTGGCCGGCTCCGACCACTCCGTACGCCGTGTCACGGGAACGAGAGCCCTAGCTCTTGGCCGCCGCGGCGGTCTTGGTGGCCTTGGCCTTGGCCGCCGCAGCCGTGGTCGCCGGCTTCGCGGTGCTGTCGGCGGCCCCTGCGGTCGCGGCGTCCGCCGCGTCCGTACCGGCTGCCGGAGCGTCGCTCTCCGGGCGGACACCGACGCCGAGCTTCTCCAGGATCTTCTTCTCGATCTCGTTGGCGAGGTCGGGGTTGTCCTTGAGGAAGTTCCGGGCGTTCTCCTTGCCCTGGCCGAGCTGGTCGCCCTCGTACGTGTACCAGGCGCCGGCCTTGCGGACGAAGCCGTGCTCCACGCCCATGTCGATCAGACCGCCCTCGCGGCTGATGCCCTGGCCGTAGAGGATGTCGAACTCGGCCTGCTTGAACGGCGGCGCGACCTTGTTCTTGACGACCTTGACGCGGGTACGGTTGCCGACCGCGTCGGTGCCGTCCTTCAGCGTCTCGATGCGGCGGATGTCGAGACGGACCGAGGCGTAGAACTTCAGCGCGCGGCCACCGGTCGTGGTCTCCGGGGAGCCGAACATGACGCCGATCTTCTCGCGGAGCTGGTTGATGAAGATCGCGGTCGTCTTGGACTGGTTGAGCGCGCTGGTGATCTTGCGGAGCGCCTGGCTCATCAGACGGGCCTGGAGACCCACGTGCGAGTCACCCATCTCGCCCTCGATCTCCGCGCGGGGCACCAGGGCCGCCACGGAGTCGATGACGATCAGGTCGAGCGCGCCGGAGCGGACCAGCATGTCCACGATTTCCAGAGCCTGCTCGCCGTTGTCCGGCTGGGAGAGGATCAGGTTGTCGATGTCGACGCCGAGCTTCTTGGCGTACTCCGGGTCGAGCGCGTGCTCGGCGTCGATGAAGGCCACCTGGCCGCCGAGCCGCTGCGCGTTGGCCACCGCGTGCAGGGTCAGGGTCGTCTTGCCGGAGGACTCCGGGCCGTACACCTCCACCACGCGGCCACGCGGGAGACCGCCGACGCCGAGGGCGACGTCGAGCGCGGTGGATCCCGTGGGGATCACCTCGATGGGTTCGTTCGGCCGCTCGCCGAGGCGCATCACCGCGCCCTTGCCGAATTGGCGCTCAATCTGTGCGAGAGCGGCGTCCAGCGCCTTCTCGCGGTCGTTGCCTGCCATGGGTTCCACCCGATTTGCTTGAGTCGATCGCTTCACGTCAAAGACGCTAACCCCTGCCACTGACAATGGGCCTCGACGTCCTCCCGGCCTGTGGAAAACTCCACGGCCGTGCCCGGGAAACCCGGGCCCGGTTGCCATGAGAATGGATGTTCGATTTTGGTGTCAAGCGCACCACGCCGCCCCGCGCGCACGGCCCGGGCGGTACCGCGCGCCCACCTGCGCGGACGCCGTTGCCACGGTCTCCCGATGGGCAGCTGGGACGAGAATCACGTCCGCGCAGGGATATCCGAGAAGTCGGCACGGGCCCCGGAGCGGCAGCGGTCCTGAACGGCCCGCGGGCCGGCGAGGTCTGCGCTCCGAAAGCTCCGGAGGCTCCGGGCCCCGCGGGCTCCGGCCCCGGCCCCGGCCCCGGCGCGTCACCGCGGAACCACGCCTTCCACGTACGCGTCCCGTAACGATCACGCGCAGGACGTGAACCCGGCGCCCGGGCACCGCATGCTGAACGCCGAACGGTGAACGTACGTCGATCAACAACCACGGGGGAACGCGATGGGCGCCTTCCGCACGACCGCACATCGCGCCGGGGGACTCGTCGTCCCGGGCCTCACCGCCGCCGTGCTTCTGGCGGCCACGGCCTGCGGGGCGGGAGACGACCGGGCGGACGGCACACCGCCGCCCCGGCCCTCCGCTTCCGCGTCGCCCACTCCGAGCGGGTCGAGTGGTTCGCGCACCGCCCTCGGCGCCCCCGGAGACGGTGAGCCCGTGCCGTACGACGGCACCTGCGGCGACGCGAACGCCAACACCGAGGTGACCATGGACTTCGCCCTGTCGCCCGAGGAGGACGACGCGAAGTACCTGCTCGTCGCCACCAACACCGGCGACCAGCCCTGCACACTGTACGACTATCCGGTGATCACGTTCGGAGATGCCGGGTACGTGCTGCCGGTCCTCAAGAACTCCGAACCGCGGACCCCGGTGGAGCTGGCTCCCGGCCAGAAGGCGTACGCGGGCCTGCTGGCCCGCCAGAGCAACAAGGAGAACAGCTCCCCCGAGACGACCATCGTGCTCGGCCCTCCGGGCAGGAAAACCGCCGTCGGCGGTACGGACGAGGGCGCGCTCATCGAGCCGCCCCGGGAGGAAGGCGTCTACGTGGACAGGATGGCCCGCGTGACGTTCTGGCAGAGCGACGCGCGGAGCGCCGTGTCACCCCTCTTCGCCCACTGACCCTGATCCCCGGCCCCTGATCCCTGCCCCTGGCCCGCCGACCGCACCTGCTAACCCCGGTCCGGGCCCCCGTGGCCCGTACCGCCGCTCCCGCCGTCCGGGCCCCCGTGGTCCGTACCGCCGCTCCCGTCGTCCGTACCTGCGGCCCCGCCGGAACCGCCCGGACCCGTCACCTCGCGCGCCCCGCTCGCACGCCGGTCGCCGCCGGAGTGCGGGCCGGGTCCTCGTCCCGCCCTCTGCGCCAGCCTCCGCGCCCGTGTCCAGACGGGTTCGCCGGGCTGCCTGCTGCTGCCACCGCCCACACGGGGGTCGTCGGTCACCGCGTACCGCTTGACGTACGCGCCGAGGAAGGCCTGGAGCGTGGCCACCGCGGGGATCGCGATCAGCGCGCCGACCGCGCCGAGCAGGGCCGTACCGGCGATCACCGATCCGAAGGCCACCGCCGGGTGGATGTCGACGGTCTTCGAGGTCAGCTTCGGCTGCAGCACGTAGTTCTCGAACTGCTGGTAGATCACGACGAAGCCGAGCACCCAGAGCGCGTACCAGGGATCGACGGTGAACGCGATCAGCATCGGCAGGGCGCCCGCGAGATACGTGCCGATGGTCGGGATGAACTGGGAGACCAGGCCGACCCACACCGCGAGCGCCGGGGCGTAGGGCACTCCGAGGACGACGAGCAGGATGTAGTGCGCGATGCCGGAGATGAGCGCCATGAGACCGCGCGAGTAGAGGTAGCCGCCGGTCTTGTCGACCGCGATCTCCCAGGCCCGCAGCACCTCGGCCTGGCGGGACGGCGGCAGTACGGAACAGAGCCCGCGGCGCAGCCGGGGCCCGTCGGCCGCGAAGTAGAAGGAGAACAGGAAGATCGTCAGCAGCCGGAACAGTCCTCCGAGCACGGTGGTGGAGACGTCGAGCACTCCGGTCGCGCTGTTCTGCACATACCTCTGGAGCCAGTCCGAGTGCAACAGGCTGTCCTGGACCTCGACCCGGGAGAGTTCCGTGTGGAACGTCTGGTTGACCCACTTGATCACCGAGTCGAGGTACTTCGGGAACTCGTCGAACATGTCCACGATCTGTCCGGCGAGCATCGAGCCCAGCAGGAAGACGAACCCGATGCCCAGGATGAACACGACGATGAACACGAGGAAGGTCGCCAGACCGCGTCGCATGCCCCGCCCGGCCATACGGCCGACCGCCGGCTCTATGGCCAGGGCGAGGAAGAAGGCGATGAGGATGTTGACCAGCAGACCGATGAGCTGGTCGAACGCCCAGCTTCCGAGGCGGAAGCAGGCGTAGAGCGCCAATGCCATGACCACGGCACGCGGGAGCCACCGGGGCATGCGTTCGGGTCCGTCGTCCACCGGGGGCTCCGGTGGCACGGCGGGCGGGACGGGAGGCGCGGCGGAGTGCTGCGGGTTCTGCACGGTCTCGTCTGTCGGGGCCACGCCCACAAGTCTCGCCTACGGACGGAGCCCCCGGTCCCCCGGCCCGTCGGCCCCAAAGCCTGCGGCACCCGCCGTGCCGGCGGTCCACCGGGGGCGCGTCGCCGGGGTGCGCGGTGGCTCAGCGGCGCTCGGCGGGGATGTCCATCGCCGTGCAGACCGCACGCCAGACGTCCTTCGTCTCCCACCCCGCGTCGAGCGCCTGATGGACGGTGAGACCGTCCAGCTCCGCCATGACGTGGTCACGCGCGAAGGACTCCGCGTACCCGCCGCCGAAGTGGTCGGCCATCCGCTCCCAGAAAATCGTCAACCGCATGACCCCAGTATCCCGCTCCCGGGGTGCGCTCCGACGCGTGAGGCACCGCGGGGTGCTTTCCGCTCTACGGTCGGTCCATGCCCGGAACCGCAGCACGTCCCCTCGCCCGCGCCGAGCAGTTCATCTGGCTCACGGCCCGCGTACTCGAACAGCGGAGGTTCGCCCACGACTTTCTCGACGGAGACCCGGACGCGGTCGAGACCGCGCTCGCGGCCTATCTGAACGAGGACGGCGGTTACGGCCACGCCCTCGAACCCGATCTGCGGGGTCCGGTCAGCCAGCCCCTGCACACCGCGCACGCGCTGAGCGTCCTGGACTCCGTCGGCCGCTGTCACGGGCCCAGGGTGGACCGGATCTGCCGCTATCTGACAGCGGTCTCCACCACGGAAGGGGCGCTGCCCGCGCTCAGACCCACCCAGCGCGGGTACCCCGCCGCGCCCTTCATCCCGATCGTCGACGATCCGCCCGCCGAACTGCTGGCCACCGGACCGGTGGTCGGCCTGCTCCACCGCAACCAGGTCTGGCACGCGTGGCTCTTCCGCGCGACGGACTTCTGCTGGTCGGCCGTGGAGTCGCTGACCGTCTCGCATCCGTACGAGATCGAGGCGGCGGTCGCCTTCCTGGACGGCGCTCCGGACCAGGAGCGGGCCCGGGCGGCGGCCCGGCGGCTGGGCCGGCTGGTGCGGCAGCAGCGCCTGGCGGTGCTGGACCCGCGGCGGCGCGAGGACTACCCCCTGGCACCGGGGTACGCGCCGGGCGAGTACCACTTCCCGTACGACTACGCCCGTACGCCCGCCTCGCTGGCCTGCGGATGGTTCACCGAGGAGGAGCTGTCCGCCTCCCTCGACCATCTCGCGTCCGAACAGCGCGAGGACGGCGGCTGGCCGCTCACCTGGCGGCGGTGGGCCCCCGGTACGGCCCTGGAGGGGCGGCCGCTCGTCACCCTGCGCGCCCTCCAGATCCTGCGGGCGCACGGCCGCGACCTGGGGTGACGGGCCCGCCACCCGCTACCACCCGAGAGCCCGCACCCCGGCGGTGACGGCGACCGCGACGGCCACGACGACCAGGAACGGCGCGCGCAGTACGAGGGCGAGCGCCGCCGCCGCGAGCCCGGCGCCCCGGGCGTCGAGGACGAGACGGGCGCCGTCGCCGAACGTCTGCTGCGCGGTGAGGGCGGCGAGCAGCGCCACCGGGAGCAGCGCGGCCAGCCGCTGGACCAGCGGCCGTTCCAGGACGCCGGCGGGCACCAGGAGCCCGAGGAGCTTGGCGAGGTAGCAGCCGCCCGCGGTGAGCGCGACGGCGATCCAGACGGTCATCGGCCGACTCCCGGGGTGGTGGTGGTGTCCGGGCCGGCGGAGCCGCGTCCCGCCCGCCCCTTGAGGAAGAGCACGGCCGGAGCGGCGAGTCCGGCGAGCAGGACCGGCACCCCGGCGGGCAGCACGGGCAGCAGTCCGAGGGCGAGGACGACGGCGAGCGCCGCCGTGATCCGTTCCGTGGTGCTGGTGAGCATGGGCGCGAGCAGCGCCAGGAACACGGCCGGTCCGGCGGCGTCCAGCCCCCAGGCGTCGGTGTCGCCGAGCTTCTCGGCGCCGAGCGCCCCCGCGAGCGTGGTGAGGTTCCAGAGCACGTAGAGCGAGGCGCCGGTGACGGTGAACCCGAGGCGGGCTGCCCGGCGGGTGGGCTGGGCCAGGGTGACGGCGGTGGTCTCGTCGATCACCCAGTGCGCGGCGAGCGGGCGCAGCGCGCGGGGCAGGGCGAGCAGCTGGGAGAGGCGGAGCCCGTAGAACGCGTTGCGTACGCCGAGGAAGAAGGCCCCGGCCGCCGCGGTGTACGGGTTGCCGCCGGCCGCGAGGGCTCCGACCAGGGCGAACTGCGAGGCGCCGGTGAAGACGAGGAGGCTCAGCGCGCAGGTCTGGAGCAGCGTGAGTCCGGCGCCGGCGGAGGTGACGCCGAAGGCGAATCCGGAGAGCCCGACGGCCACGCCGACGCCCAGCGCGTCCCGGACGACGGCCGCGTCGGTCTTCGTCGCACCGGTACTGCCGGGTATGCCAGATGTGTCAGCTTCTCCGGATGCGCCTGAGGAAACGGTTCTGCCGCCGGGGCCGACGGTGGGAAGGGGCTCGGGGAGAGGTGTGGAAAGGGGTGTCGTCTGTTCTGCCACGTCCGCGACCCTAGGGGCGGGGGCCGGTCCCGGTCTTGTACGTTCTTGCGCGTTCGCGCTGGTAGGCGCCGGGTGGCACGCCCACGATCCGGGTGAAATGCCGGTTCAGATGGGGCTGGTCGGTGAAACCCACCGCGGCGGCCGCGGCGGCGGGAGGCATCCCCGCCTCCAGCAGCTCCCGCGCCCGCCGCACCCGGGCGTTGGTGAGCCAGGCGTGCGGGGGCATTCCGTACCGCTTCTTGAAGGCGCGCAGCAGCGCGAACGGGGTGGCGCCGACCTCCGCCGCGAGCACCTCCAGGGTGGGCGGCGCGGTCAGCCGGTCCTCCAGTACGGCCCTGGCGAGGCCCGCCGCACGGGCACCGGCGCTGAGGGAGGGGGCGGGTGACAGCGGGCCGCCGTGCCGGCCGAGCAGGCGGGCGAGCACGACCCGCAACAGGGTGTCGGCCGCGAGGGCGTTGCCCTCTTCGGCGGCGCGGTGCACCTCGTGGATCAGCCGGCCCGCCTCGGGGTCCGCGGTGCAGGAGGTGTCGAAGCCGACCGTGCCGCGCACGCTGGTGACCTCGGCCGCCACCGCGTGCACGGCGCGGGCGGACGGGTAGAGCGTGGCGTACGCCCAGCCCTCCGGGGCTCCGGCGCGGGCGGTGTGCGGCACCTCGGGGTTGATCATCACCACGGTGCCGGGGCCCGCGTGCAGGGTGCCGCCGGGCAGCCCGACGTCCTCTATGCCCCGGGTGACGGCCGCGACGACGTACCCCTCGTGGCTGTGGCGGGGGAAGGTGTGGCGGACGTAGTGGGCCCGGAGCAGGTCGAGGCCGGGCAGGGCGGCGTACTGCCAGTGCCTCGCCCATTCCCTCGTCGCCGGATCTCCCTCCGGACCTGCCGCCATACCGGCATTCTCGCAGGTCCGCCCGTGTGCACCGGCCGATGTCAGTGGCGGGGTGCACGATGGTGGGCATGGTCGGCTCTGCCCTGGACTCGTTCTCGCCCGCGACCCGCAGCTGGTTCGCGGGTGCCTTCCACGCGCCCACGGCCGCGCAGGAGGGCGCCTGGTCCGCGATCGCGGAGGGGTCGGACGTGCTGGTCGTGGCGCCGACCGGCTCGGGCAAGACCCTGGCGGCCTTCCTCGCCTCCCTCGACCAGCTGGCCTCCGTACCGCCCCCCGCGGAGGCGAAGAAGCGCTGCCGCGTCCTGTACATCTCCCCGCTGAAGGCCCTCGCCGTCGACGTGGAGCGCAACCTCCGCTCGCCGCTGACCGGCATCCGTCAGGAATCGGTGCGGCTGGGGCTGCCGGAGCCGGAGGTCCGGGTGGGCATCCGCTCGGGCGACACGCCTCCGGCGGAGCGCCGGACCCTGGTGACGAAACCGCCGGACATCCTGATCACGACCCCCGAGTCGCTCTTCCTGATGCTGACCTCCTCGGCGCGGGACGCCCTCGCCGGGGTGGAGACGGTGATCCTGGACGAGGTGCACGCCGTCGCCGGCACGAAACGCGGCGCGCACCTCGCGCTGAGCCTGGAGCGGCTCGACGAGCTGCTGCCGCGCCCCGCCCGCCGGATCGGGCTGTCGGCCACGGTCCGGCCGGTCGACGAGGTGGCGCGGTTCCTCTCGCCGCAGCGCCGGGTGGAGATCGTGCAGCCCGTTTCGGCCAAGGAGTTCGACCTCTCCGTCGTCGTACCGGTGGAGGACCTCGGCGAGCTGGGCGGCTCACCGGCCCCCGACAGCGGGGCCGACCAGTCCGACAAGCCGTCGATCTGGCCGCAGGTCGAGGAGCGGATCGCCGACCTCGTCCAGGCGCACCGCTCCACGATCGTCTTCGCCAACTCCCGGCGTCTCGCCGAGCGGCTCTGCAACCGGCTCAACGAGATCGCGTACGAACGCGCGACCGGCGAGGCCATGCCGGAGGCGCACTCCCCCGCCGAGCTCATGGCGCAGTCGGGCGGCGCGAAGGGTGCTCCGGCCCTGCTGGCCCGGGCGCACCATGGCTCGGTCTCCAAGGAGCAGCGGTCCCAGGTGGAGGAGGACCTCAAGGCGGGCCGGCTGCCGGCCGTGGTCGCCACGTCCAGCCTGGAGCTCGGCATCGACATGGGCGCCGTGGACCTCGTGATCCAGGTCGAGTCCCCGCCCTCGGTGGCCTCCGGCCTCCAGCGGGTGGGCCGGGCGGGCCACCAGGTGGGGGCCGTGTCGACGGGCGTGGTCTTCCCGAAGTACCGGGGCGACCTCGTGCAGGCGGCCGTGGTCACCGAGCGGATGCGCGAGGGCGCCATCGAGGCGCTGCGCGTCCCGTCGAACCCGCTGGACGTGCTGGCGCAGCAGCTGGTGGCGATCGTGGCGCTGGACACCCGGCAGGCGGACGACCTGCTGGCCCTCGTCCGCCGCGCCGCGCCGTTCGCGTCGCTGCCGGAGTCGGCGTTCACGGCCGTGCTCGACATGCTGGCGGGCCGCTATCCCTCGGACGCCTTCGCGGAGCTGCGTCCGCGGGTGGTGTGGGACCGGGTCGCGGGCACGGTGACCGGGCGGCCCGGGGCGCAGCGGCTCGCCGTCACCTCCGGCGGCACGATCCCGGACCGGGGGCTGTTCGGCGTCTTCCTCGCCGGGTCGGACCCCAAGAAGGGCGGCGGCCGGGTCGGCGAGCTCGACGAGGAGATGGTGTACGAGTCCCGGGTCGGGGACGTCTTCACGCTCGGCACCACGTCCTGGCGGATCGAGGACATCACCCGCGACCGGGTGCTGGTCTCCCCCGCACCGGGGGTGCCGGGGCGCCTGCCGTTCTGGAAGGGCGACCAGCTGGGGCGTCCGCTGGAGCTGGGCCGCGCGCTGGGCGCGTTCCTCCGGGAGGTCGGGGGGCTCTCCGAGGAGGACGCCCGGCTCCGGCTGCTCGCCGCCGGTCTGGACGCCTGGGCGGCCGGCAACATCCTCTCCTACCTCGACGAGCAGCGGCGGGCCTGCGGCCACGTCCCGGACGACCGGACGATCCTCGTCGAACGCTTCCGGGACGAACTGGGCGACTGGCGGGTGGTGGTGCACTCCCCGTTCGGCGCGCAGGTGCACGCCCCGTGGGCGCTCGCCCTCTCCGCCCGCCTGGCCGAGCGGTACGGCATGGACGCCCAGGTCATGCATGCCGACGACGGCATCGTGCTCCGGCTGCCGGACGCGGACCTGATGAGCCTCGATCTGCTCGACTTCGACGCGCCCGGCGGTTCCGGCGGTTCCGGCGGTTCCGGCGGTTCCGGCGGTTCCGGCGGTTCCGGCGGTTCCGGCGACGGTACGCACCCCGACCGGGGTCTCATGCTCCCGGACGCCGCCTACGACAGCGGGCAGGCACCGGTGAGCGCCGCCGACGTCGTCTTCGACAAGGGCGAGGTCCAGCAGATCGTCACCGACCAGGTGGGCGGGTCGGCCCTGTTCGCCTCGCGTTTCCGGGAGTGCGCCGCGCGGGCCCTGCTGCTGCCCCGGCGCAGCCCGGGCAAGCGCACCCCGTTGTGGCAGCAGCGCCAGCGCGCCTCCCAGCTGCTCCAGGTGGCCTCCGAGTTCGGGTCGTTCCCGATCGTCCTCGAAGCGGTGCGCGAATGCCTCCAGGACGTGTTCGACGTACCCGGACTGACCGAGCTCATGGGCGACCTCGAAGCCCGCCGCATCCGCCTCGTGGAGGTGACCACCACCGAGCCCTCCCCCTTCGCCCGCTCCCTCCTCTTCGGTTACGTCGCCCAGTTCCTGTACGAGGGCGACTCGCCGCTCGCCGAGCGGCGCGCCGCCGCCCTCTCGCTCGACTCTCACCTGCTGGCGGAGCTGCTCGGCCAGGCGGAGCTGCGCGAGCTGCTCGACGCCGACGTGCTGACCGAGCTGGAGCGGGAGCTCCAGTGGCTGGCCGAGGAGCGCCGGGTCAAGGACGTCGAGGGCGTCGCCGACCTGCTGCGGGTCCTTGGCCCGCTCACCCCGGCGGAGCTGGCCGAGCGCGGCGCGGAGCCGTCCTGGGCGCCCGAGCTGGAGACGGCCCGCCGGGCGCTGCGGGTCCGTATCGCGGGCGCCGACCACTGGGCCGCCGTCGAGGACGCCGGCCGGCTGCGCGACGCGCTCGGCACCGCCCTCCCGGTCGGTGTGCCCGAGGCGTTCACCGAGCCGGTGAAGGACCCGCTGGGGGATCTCCTCGCCCGGTACGCCCGTACGCACGGCCCGTTCACCTCGGCGCGGGCGGCGGAGCGCTTCGGGCTCGGCGCGGCGGTGACGGAGGGCGCTCTGCAGCGCCTGTCCGCTTCGGGGCGGGTCGTGCTGGGCGAGTTCCATCCGGCGGGCATCGGACAGGAGTGGTGCGACGCCACCGTGCTGCGCCGGCTGCGGCGCCGCTCGCTGGCGGCCCTCCGCCACGAGCTGGAGCCGGTGCCGCCCGCCGCGCTGGCGACGTTCCTGCCGCAGTGGCAGCACCTGGACGGCCACGGGCTGCGAGGAATCGACGGGCTGGCCCGGGCGGTCGAACAGTTGCAGGGCGCGCCGGTCCCGGCCTCCGCGCTGGAGCGGCTGATCCTGCCGAGCCGGGTCACCGGTTACACCCCCGCCCTGCTGGACGAGCTGACCACGACCGGCGAGGTCGTCTGGGCCGGGGCGGGGGCCCTCCCCGGCAAGGACGGCTGGCTCGCGCTCTACCCGGCGGACAACGCCCCGCTGCTGCTGCCGCCGCCCCATCCGCTGGAGCTGACCGCGTTGCACGAGTCGGTCCTGACCGCGCTCCGCGGCGGCTACGGCCTCTTCTTCCGCCAGATCGCCGATCAGGTCCGCGCCACGACGCACCCGTCCGCCTCGGACGCGCAGCTGGCGGACGCGCTCTGGGACCTCGCGTGGTCCGGGCGGCTCACCAACGACACGCTGGCGCCGCTGCGCTCGCTCCTCGGGTCGGGGCGTACGGCCGGGTCGACCGCGCACCGGGCCAGGCGCTCGGTGCCGCGTGGCCGGTACGGCTCGCTCACCGCTTCCGCCCGCCCGGCCTCCCGGACGGGCCCGCCGACCGTTTCGGGCCGGTGGGCGCTGCTGCCGGCGAGCGAACCCGAGCCCACCCACCGCGCCCACGCGCTGGCCCGCACCCTGCTGGACCGGCACGGCGTGGTCACCCGGGGCGCGGTGCAGGCGGAGGGCGTGGAGGGCGGCTTCTCCGCGACGTACCGCATCCTCGCCGCCTTCGAGGACAACGGGCAGGCGAGGCGCGGGTACGTCGTCGAGGGGCTCGGGGCCGCGCAGTTCGCGATGGACGGTGCCGTGGACCGGCTGCGGGCGGCGTCGACCGCCCGGGACCGCCGGGACCCGGGGAGCGTGCCGCGCGCCGTGGTGCTGGCGGCGGCCGACCCGGCCAACGCCTACGGCGCGGCGCTGCCCTGGCCCGAGTCCCCGGACGGCGCCGGTCACAAGCCGGGCCGCAAGGCGGGCGCCCTGGTGGTGCTGGTCGACGGGGAGCTGACGCTGTACATGGAGCGCGGCGGCAAATCCTTGCTGGCCTGGCCCTCCGACCCCGAGGACCCAGCGCTGCGCGCCGCGGCCGAGGCGCTCGCGGCGGCTGCGAAGGCGGGGTCCCTGGGCACGGTCACGGTGGAGCGCACCAACGGCGTGTCCTCGCTGACCTCGCCGGTGGGCCGGGTGCTGGAGGCGGCCGGCTTCCTGGCCACCCCCAAGGGGATGCGGCTGCGCGCCTGACCGGAGACGGGCGGTCGCGGGCGGCGCGCAGCCCCAGGTACGCGGCCCGGGTGGTGTCCGGTTCCGATCCGCCGGACACCACCGAGCCCCCCGCCCCGGCGGCGCCACTGCCGCATGATGGAGGCATGCCCGAAGGAGACACGGTCGCGCGGGCGGCGAAGCATCTGCACGCCGCTCTCGCCGGGAGAGTCCTCACCCACGCCGATCTGCGGGTGCCCCGGTTCGCCACCGCCGACCTGACCGGCCGCACCGTCCTCGACGTGACCCCGAGGGGCAAGCACCTCCTCGCCCGGCTGGAGGGCGGCCTCACGCTCCACAGCCATCTGCGGATGGACGGCGCCTGGCGGATCTTCGCCCCAGGGGAGCGGTGGCGCGGCGGTCCGGCGTACGAGATCCGGGCCGTCCTCGGCAACACCGAGCACACCGCGGTCGGCTACCGCCTCCCGGTACTGGAGCTCCTGCGCACCGCCGACGAGGACCGGGTGGTCGGGCATCTGGGCCCGGACCTGCTGGGGCCCGACTGGGACGCGGACACGGCCGTGGAGAACCTGCTCTCCGCGCCGGACCGCCCGCTCGGCGAGGCGCTGCTCGACCAGCGCAATCTGGCCGGGATCGGCAACGTCTACAAGTGCGAGCTCTGCTTCCTGGCGCGCGTCACCCCCTGGCTCCCGGTGGGCGAGCTACCCGCTCCCCTCCTCCCCCGACTGGTGGGCGCCGCCGCACGGCTGCTGGACGCGAACCGCGACCGCTCGACCCGCACCACCACCGGACGGATCGCGGCCCTCAGCCGCACCCGCGAACCGGTGTACGTCTACGGGCGCGCGGGTCGCCCCTGTCTCCGCTGCCGCACCCCCGTCCGCAAGGTGGACCAGGACGACCGCCCCACGTACTGGTGTCCCCACTGCCAGTCGGGCCCCGTCCCGCACTGACCGCCTCCCGCCAGAAGGCCCGCTGGCCCGCAGGCCGCATGCCACCCGCCGGATCTCACCGGCCCGGCCGCCTCCCGCGGAATCCGATGCCCGGCCGTCCCTCTCTCCGTACGCCACGCCTGCGCCCAAACCATCGGCGCGCGTGGCGGAGGAACGGCCGGCCGGATATGGAGCCGTCGTAGCGGGGAGCCCGGTAGCCGTCGTACCGGGGAGCCCGGCTTCTCGTCCCGGCCGCCGTCACGTGGACCGGCAGCAGGCTCAGCCCCCAGCCGCCCGCCACCACCGTGCCCTCCAGCGTTCCGGCCTGTCCCGGGACGAGGACGAGCCGCAGCGCGGCCCACCACCACAGTCCGCCGCATATCAGGAGTCCGGCGGACATCAGGACCGGCCGCACCCGTCTCCGTATCACTGCGGCCTCCTCCGGCCGGGCACCCCGGCCATGAGCCGGGACGAACCGAACGCCGGGACCGGCCCGCCGGTCGGGCCTCTGTCCGGCAGTCTGCCCCGGGACGGGCCTCGCTGCATCCAGAGCCGGGCCCGGTCCGCGCCCGCGGGCCCGCCCGGAGAGGGCGCCGCCGGTACGAAAATCCCTGGCCCACCGCCCCCGGGCGGACCGATCATGGCGGGATGCCGCATCAGCTTGAGCGCGTGACCGCCTTCCGTACCGCCTTCGCCCGGCGCCAGGCCGCCGAGACCGTCCAGCTGACCGGCGCCTTCGCGGTCCGCGACCCGGAGTTCTTCCTCTCCCAGGAGCACAACCAGCTGATCGTCGACGCGCCCGACGCCGATCCGGTGGCGCTGTCAGGGCAGGCCGCGCAGAGCCTCGGGCCGCGTGCGCAGTACCGGATCACCGTGCTGGACGACGCGCTGGGCGAGCGGGTCACCCCGGCGCTGGCGGCGGCCGGCTACCACCGGGACACCCATGTGGTGCTGGCACGGGATACGGCCGGCTGCGCGCTGCCCGACACCGCCGCGCACCCGGTCGCCCTGGCCGGGCTGCGGGACGCGGTCCTCCGCCAGCAGCTGCTCTGGTTCCAGGACCAGGAACTCGCCCAGCAGCTCACCGACCGCCGCGCCGCCCGGCTGCGCGGTGCGCCGGAGGTGCTCTTCCTCGCCGTCCGGACACCGGAGGGGGAGATCTCGGCCTGGGCCGACCTCTATCTCGACCGGGCCGGCGGGCTGGCCCAACTGGAGGATCTGGTCACCGCCGAGCCGCATCGCGGCCGGGGCCACGGCGACACCCTGCTCGCCACCGGCCTGGCGCTGGCCGCCACCGCCGGTATCCCCCGGCTCTTCCTCGTCGCGGACGAGACGGACTGGCCGCGCGGCTGGTACGTCCGCCGCGGGTTCACCGGGATCGGCCGCAGCCACTCCTTCCTGCGGGGGTGACGGCAAATTCCTCCGGGGGTGACGGCGAGGACGAATGCCGCGCACACCCGAGCCGCAGGCCACCGCCCCCGCACACAGAACTGCCCCGTCACCGGATCACCCGGTGACGGGGCAGTTCTCGCTCTGCGGCCTCGACGGCTGCTTTTCGGTGGGTCGGGGCCGTCGCGACGGCCCCGGTCGCCCCCGACCGGCTCAGGCGCTCTCCGCCTGGAACATCCACGCGTGCTTCTCGAGGTCGGCGGCCACGGCGATCAGCGTGTCCTGGCTCACCGGGTCCGGGTCGGCGGTGGCCTCGATGCGCTCCCGCATCCGGCCGATCACGATCCCCAACGCGTCCACCAGAACCTTCACCGCGTCGACGTCCTTGATCCAGCCGTCCGGCACGACGTTGATGGCGGTCGTCCGGGCGATGGTCGCGGACCGTCCGTCCGGGTTGACGCCGATGGCGGAGGCGCGCTCGGCCACCGTGTCGGAGTGCTGGCGCGCGGTGTCCACGACCTCGTCGAGCTGAAGGTGCACGGAGCGGAAGCGCGGGCCGACGACGTTCCAGTGGACCTGCTTCGCGGCCAGCGAGAGGTCGACCAGATCGACCAGGGCGCCCTGCAGGGCCTCGCCCACTGTCTTCAGGTCGGCATCGGAAAGCGGGCTCTTCACGACAGACATGCACTCTCTCCGTTCTGTCGGCGGTGGACCGGGCACCGAAGGCCCTGTCCCGTCGCGCCGACGGTTTCGTCGGCTGGTTCGACAGCCGCGGTCAGCACGCCATCCACGATGGCACAGAAGCTGACAAAGCGACCATCCGCAGCCTCGCTCTCCGTCTGCCCCGCGAACCGCCGCGCACACCCCCACAGCCCGTACACCCGTCGCGCAGCCGGTACACCGCCCCACAAGCCCGTGCACCCGCCCCGCAGCCGGTACACCCGTCGCGCAGCCCGTACACGCGCACACCGCCCCCGCACACGGCAGAACCCCGGCCCGCCCTCGAAGGGCCGACCGGGGTTCTGTCACACCGGACCGTGCGGGTCAGGCGGCGACGACATCCACCGCTTCCGCGGGCGCCTTGATCGTCACCCGTCCCGCCGGTACACCCGCCACCGATGCCACGGAGACGGAGTTGAGCATGGGGCGCACCGGCACATGGACCGGATCACTGGCTGCTGCCGACTCGGCGAGTTCGGCGAGTGACAGCTCATCGCTCACTTCACGCATGAGCTCGGACATCCGTACGTCAAGCGCGTCGCAAATCGCGGAGAGCAGCTCGGAGGATGCCTCCTTCTGCCCCCGCTCCACCTCGGAGAGATAGCCGAGCGAGACCCGGGCGGACGAGGAGACTTCGCGCAGAGTACGGCCTTGGCGCTGGCGCTGCCGACGCAGCACGTCACCCAGCAGGCGACGGAGCAGAATCATCGGTGGCTCCCTCCTCGGACCGCGTAGCCGCATCCTTCACGCCCCACCGTACCGCTTAGCGCTGCGGCCGTGCGGGGAGCGATGTCGTGTTCTCTCAGGGCTGCAAACATCAATTCCCCCCGTTCTGTTCCGTATCCTGTGCCCCCGCATTTTCTGCGAGTTCGCCGGAGAGCAGCTCAAGGACGCCGAGCACGCTCTCTCTACGGATGTCCGTCCGCTCGCCGTTCAACCGCAGTGCGGAGACTTTACCGAGCCCTGCGGGGCCCGCAACCGCGACGAAGACGGTACCCACGGGTTGACCGTCCTGCGGTTCGGGGCCGGCGACCCCGGTCGTCGAGATTCCCCAGTCGGCGCCGAGCGCCCGGCGCACGCCGGCGGCCATCCCGCGCGCGACCTCGGCGTCCACCGCCCCGCGCTCCGCGAGGAGCGCCGGGTCGACCCCCAGCAGCTCGTGCTTCAGGGGTGTCGCGTACGCCGTCACGGAGCCGCGGAAGGAGAGGGAGGCGCCCGGTACGGAAGTGAGTTCGGCCGCGACCAGGCCACCGGTCAGCGATTCGGCCACGGCGAGGGTCTCCCCCCGCTCCGCGAGCTGCCGCAGTACCCGGGCCGCGAGGGTCACCTCTCGGCCTCGGCGGGGTCGCCCACCGCGGCTCCGGGGAGTGTCTCGCCGCCGGCCACCGCGGCCGCGTCGACGCTCGCACTGCCGGCGGCAGGGACCGAAGGGGCTGCAGCGGCCGGAGCGGCCGAGGAGGCCGTGGGGGCCGCCGTCGGAGCGACCGCGCCGGTCTCCGCGTGCTCCGGGTCCAGCGCCAGAACGGCCGCCTCCAGCGCCGCGACCCGCTCGGCGGCGAGCCCCTTGCGGCGCGCCACGACCGCCTGGCGTACGTAATCGAGTCCGGTGACCACCGTCAGCACGACGGCGACCATCATCACCCAGAAGCGGAAGGTGGCCAGTGGCCCGGTGAGCGCCAGGACGTACATCCCGACGGCCGTTCCCTGGGCCAGCGTCTTCATCTTGCCGCCCCGGCTGGCCGGGATCACCGCGTGCCGGATCACCCAGAACCTCATGAGCGTGATGCCCAGCTCACGGAAGAGGATCACTCCGGTGATCCACCACGGCAGGTCGCCCAGCCACGACAGGCAGATCAGCGCGGCCCCCATGATCGCCTTGTCGGCGATGGGGTCGGCGATCTTCCCGAAGTCGGTGACCAGGTTGTACGTCCGGGCGAGGTGCCCGTCGAACAGGTCCGTGATCATCGCGATGGCGAAGGCCGCCCACGCGAAGGACCGCCAGGCGGGGTCGTACCCGCCGTCGGCCAGCAGCAGCATCACGAAGCCGGGCACGAGCAGCAGCCGGATCATGGTGAGGATGTTGGCGATGTTCCACAGGCTGGCCTGGTTCACGGCCGCGGTGCCCAGCTTGCCGCCGCGGACCGGCGTCGCGCCGGAACCGCCTGTCGCGGATGCCGGGGCTCCCGTCATCTGGCCGCCTCCGAGAGTGTTGTGAGGGGTTCGGCCACCAGGTCGACTCCCTCGGTGCCCACTGCCTTCGCCTCGACCATAAGGCCGGGGACGAGGCCTTCGCGTGTGGTGAAGACCACCTGGCCGTCCGTTTCGGGTGCCTGGTGGGCGGCGCGGCCGATGGCGACCGGCCCGTCCTCCTCGGACTCCACGGATTCGACGAGCACCTGCAGCGTCTCTCCGACCCGCTCCTCGGCGCGCTGGGAGGTGAGCTCCTCGGCGAGCTGGGAGATGTGGGCGAGGCGCTCGGCGATGGTGTCGGCGTCCAGCTTGTTCTCGTAGCCGACCGCTTCGGTGCCCTCCTCGTCGGAGTACCCGAAGACGCCGATGGCGTCGAGCCGGGCGCCGGTGAGGAAACGCTCCAGCTCGGCGAGGTCGGCCTCGGTCTCGCCGGGGAAGCCGACGATGAAGTTGGACCGGGCGCCGGCCTGCGGGGCCTTGGAGCGGATGGTGTCCAGGAGCTCCAGGAAGCGGTCCGTGTCGCCGAAGCGGCGCATGGCGCGCAGCACGCCGGGAGCGGAGTGCTGGAAGGACAGGTCGAAGTACGGGGCGACCTTCGGCGTGGAGGTCAGGACGTCGATCAGTCCGGGGCGCATCTCGGCGGGCTGGAGGTAGCTGACGCGGATGCGCTCGATGCCGTCGACGTCGGCGAGCTCGGGCAGCAGGGTCTCCAGCAGGCGGATGTCGCCGAGGTCCTTGCCGTACGAGGTGTTGTTCTCGGAGACCAGCATGACCTCCTTGACGCCCTGCTCGGCCAGCCAGCGGGTCTCGCCCAGCACGTCGGAGGGACGCCGGGAGATGAACGAGCCGCGGAAGGACGGGATGGCGCAGAAGGAGCAGCGGCGGTCGCAGCCGGAGGCCAGCTTCACCGAGGCGACGGGGCTGGTGCCGAGGCGACGGCGGAGCGGCGCGCGCGGACCGGAGACCGGAGCGACGCCTTCCGGGAGGTCGGCGGGGGCCGGGGCGATCTCCTGCGCGTGCCCGGGCAGGGCCACCGCGGCGTCCTGCCGTTCGGCCGGGCTGATCGGGAGGAGCTTGCGCCGGTCGCGCGGGGTGTGCGAGGCGTGGATGCCGCCGTTGAGGATGGTCTGGAGCCGGTCGGAGATGTCGGCGTAGTCGTCGAATCCGAGGACTCCGTCCGCTTCCGGCAGGGCCTCGGCGAGGTCCTTGCCGTAGCGCTCGGCCATGCAGCCGACCGCGACGACGGCCTGGGTCCTGCCGTGATCCTTCAGATCGTTGGCTTCGAGGAGGGCATCGACGGAGTCCTTCTTGGCGGCTTCGACGAAGCCGCAGGTGTTGACGACGGCGACATCCGCGTCGGAGGCATCCTCGACGAGCTCCCAGCCGTCCGCTGCCAAGCGGCCTGCAAGCTCCTCCGAGTCCACCTCGTTACGGGCGCAGCCAAGAGTGACGAGGGCGACGGTACGGCGTTCGGGCATGGAATCAAGACTACTTTGTCGCGGCGGGCCTCCCGCCGCGCAGGGTTCCCCGCTACCCAAAGTCACGTCGCCCACCCGGAAACGCGACGAACGCGCCGGTGGTGGAGTGGTGCCGGACACGGCCGGCGCCTCCCACCGAGGGGGCGCAGAAACGCGACGAGCGCCCGGTGGCTGGGCCGGGCGCTCGTCGTTGACGGCTGGGGTCGTGCGGGAGGCGGGGCCTTCTCAGCCCGCCTCGGGGTCGCCCTTCGCGTAGGAAAGCCGCTCGACCTGTCCGGGTTCGAACTGGTCCTGGACCTTCTTGCCGTTCACGAAGAGGTCGATGGATCCGGCGTTGCCGAGGACGAGGTCGACGCGCTCCTCGTCCTGGAACGTCTTCGACTGGCCCTGGAGGAGCAGTCCGTCGAAGAGGATCTGCCCGCTGTGGTCCTTGGCGGAGATCCAGCTCTTGCCCTCGGTGGCGCTGAGCTTGACCGTCACCTTGTCCAGCGGAGCCGCCGCGATGGCGCTCTCCGACGGCACGGGCTTGGGGTCGGCGGGCTTGGTGGGGGTCGGTTTGGCCGTGGCCGTCTTGTCGGGCGTGGAGCCCTCGGCCACATGTGCGGTGCTGGTTCCGTCGTCCTCACCGTGGAAGAGGGTGAAGCCGACGAACCCGACGACGGCGACGATGGCCGCGACCATGGCCGCGGTCCAGTTGGGACGCCGGGGTTCGGATCTGATGCGTTCCGCTTCGAAGAGCGGAGCCGCGGGCGTGGGCACAGGACGGCCGCCGTGTTCGGCGTCGTACTGCTGAACCAACGGTTCCGGATCGATGCCGACGGCGCGGGCGACGGTACGGATGTGACCGCGCGCGTAGACGTCTCCGCCGCAGCGCGAGAAGTCGTCGTCCTCGATCGCGTGCACGATGGGGATGCGCACCCGGGTGGAGCCGCTGACTTCGTCGACCGTCAGACCTGCGGCGATACGAGCCTGCTGAAGCACACGACCGATCGAAGGCCGGTCGTCTTCGGGGGAGTTGCCGATGGACACGGGGGCGCCTTTCGAGCGTGAGCCACCTGCTGGATGTTCAGTCTAGGGGGGGTACGAAAGGGTGGGGCAACCGGGCGCGACGACTTTGTACGCCATCGGGCCCGACGGACAACCCCTTGGGCCGTACCGCGGGAGCGGCCACGGCCGCACCCTCCACTTGAACTTGACGTACGACCGGAGTAAACGGTTGCCCCCGCCCTGCCGGGAAGAGGATTCCGCGATGTTTCCGTGACCTCACGCAGCTGTCGGCCTCAAGGAGCGGCCGGCCTCGGGGAGCCGCCGGCCTCAGGGAGCGGTTTCCCCGCGGATGAGAGCCAACACCCCGTCGAGCTCGTCGGGCTTGACCATCACGTCGCGGGCCTTCGACCCCTCGC
Organism: Streptomyces sp. NPDC001493; assembly: GCF_053597235.1. Lineage (NCBI taxonomy): Bacteria > Bacillati > Actinomycetota > Actinomycetes > Kitasatosporales > Streptomycetaceae > Streptomyces > Streptomyces sp. NPDC001493. Next base: position 13,124 of record NZ_JBSFHV010000028.1, on the reverse strand, counting down.
TGGGACCGACGATGTTCCGTGACTCCATCAGGTCCATGAGCCTTCCGGCCTTGGCGAAGCCGACTCTCAACTTGCGCTGGAGCATCGAGGTCGAGCCGAACTGCGTCGAGACGACGAGTTCCGCGGCCTGGCAGAGCAGGTCGAGGTCGTCGCCGATGTCCTCGTCGATCTCCTTCTTCTGCTTGGTCCCGACCACCACGTCCTCCCGGAAGACGGGGGTCATCTGGTCCTTGCAGTGCTGGACGACGGCGGCGACCTCCTCCTCGGTGACGAAGGCGCCCTGCATACGGGTCGGCTTGTTCGCCCCCATCGGCAGGAACAGACCGTCACCCTTTCCGATGAGCTTCTCGGCGCCGGGCTGGTCCAGGATGACCCGGCTGTCCGCGAGCGAGGAGGTGGCGAACGCCAGCCGGGAGGGCACGTTGGCCTTGATGAGTCCGGTGACAACGTCGACGGAGGGCCGCTGCGTCGCGAGCACCAGATGGATCCCCGCGGCCCGGGCGAGCTGGGTGATGCGGACGATCGAGTCCTCCACGTCGCGCGGCGCGACCATCATCAGGTCCGCCAGCTCGTCGACGATCACCAGCAGGTACGGGTACGGCGACAGCTCCCGCTCGCTGCCCTCGGGCGCCTTCACCTTGCCGTCGCGCACCGCGTGGTTGAAGTCGTCGATGTGCCGGAAGCCGTACGCCGCGAGGTCGTCGTAGCGCAGGTCCATCTCCCGCACCACCCACTGGAGCGCCTCGGCGGCCTTCTTCGGGTTGGTGATGATCGGCGTGATCAGGTGCGGAATGCCCTCGTACGCGGTCAGCTCGACCCGCTTGGGGTCGACGAGGACCATGCGTACGTCGTCCGGGGTGGCCCGGACCATGATCGAGGTGATCAGGCAGTTGATGCAGGACGACTTGCCGGAGCCGGTCGCCCCCGCGACCAGCACGTGCGGCATCTGCGCGAGGTTGGCCATCTCGTAGCCGCCCTCGACGTTCTTGCCGAGCGCGACCAGCATCGGGTGGTCGTCCTCGGCCGCGTCCGCGAGCCGCAGGACGTCACCGAGGTTGACCATCTCCCGGTCGGAGTTGGGGATCTCGATGCCGACCGCCGACTTGCCGGGGATCGGCGAGATGATCCTGACGTCGGGGCTGGCGACGGCGTAGGCGATGTTCTTGGTGAGCGCCGTGATCCGCTCGACCTTCACCGCCGGGCCGAGCTCCACCTCGTACCGGGTGACCGTCGGGCCCCGGGTGAAGCCGGTGACGGCCGCGTCGACCTTGAACTCCGTGAAGACGTTGGTCAGCGAGGCGACGACCGCGTCGTTCGCCGCGCTCCGCGTCTTGCCGGGGCCGCCGCGCTCCAGCAGGTCGAGGGAGGGCAGCGAGTAGGTGATGTCGCCGGAGAGCTGGAGCTGCTCGGCCCGGGCGGGCAGCGGCCGGGTCTGCTCCGGCGCGGGCTTGGTCAGGTCCGGTACGCCGGCGGGCGGCGCACCGGCGGGCCTGCGGCCGGTCCGCTCCTTGTCCGCCTCCCCGGCGGACCGGGCCCCGCGCGCGCCCGGGACGGGCGTGCCGGTCCGCTCCCCGGTGCGGTCCCGGTCGCCGGTGTGGTCCCGGTCGCCGTAGACCCCCTGCGTGAGGTCCGCGACGACGGGTGAGGGCGAGATGCCGTTGAGCACCGCTCCGTCCAGCGCGGCCGCGGCGGCCGCCGCGACGTCGACGGCGTCCATCGGCCGGTTCGTACCGGGCTGCGCCGTCTGCCGACGGGGCCTGCGGCGCTGGGCCAGCGCCTCGTTCTCGGCGTCGTCCGGGTCGTACACCCCTTCGGGGCGGCGGCCGGGGGCGCGGCGTGTCCGGCCGGGCAGCGCCTCGCGCCACTGGTCGTCGTACCGCTCGTCGTCGGCGTACTCCTCGTAACCGTCCTCGCGCGCGTCCGGCGAGTCCACGAGGCCGAGCTTCGTCCCGAGCAGCCGGAGCCGCTGCGGAATCGCGTTGACGGGCGTGGCCGTGACGACGAGGAGGCCGAACACCGTCAGCAGGAGCAGCAGCGGAACGGCGAGGACGTCGCCCATCGCGAAGACGAGGGGGGTGGAGGCACCCCAGCCGATCAGGCCGCCGGCATCCTGTATGGCCTGCGTGCCGTCCCCGCGGCCGGGGCTGCCGCAGGCGATGTGGACCTGGCCGAGGATGCCGATGACCAGCGCGGAGAGACCGATGACGATGCGTCCGTTGGCCTCGGGCTTCTGCGGATAGAGGATCAGCCGCACGGCGACCGCGCCCAGCAGTATCGGTACGAGGAGGTCGAGCCGTCCGAACGCCCCGGTCACCAGCATCTCGACGAGGTCACCGACCGGTCCGCGCAGATTCGACCAGGTGCCCGCGGCGACGATCAGCGCGAGCCCCAGCAGCAGCAGCGCCAGCCCGTCCTTGCGGTGGGCCGGGTCGAGCCCCTTGGCACCACGCCCTATCGAACGGAGCAGGGCACCCACACCGTGCGCCATGCCGAGCCAGACGGCACGCACCAGCCGGAAGACCCCGTTGGTGGGGGACGCGGCGGGCTTTGGCGCGGGTTTCCTGGCCGCCGCCTTCTTGACGGGCACCTTGTTGGCGGGCGCCCGGCGCGGGGGCGCCGCTTTCCCGGCCGGCGCCTTCTTCGCGGGCGCGGCTTTTCTCGCCGGCCCCGGGGTACGGCCGGCACTCTTGGCGGTGCCCGCCGAGCTCTGGGAACCCTTGCCGGACGTACGTGAGGCCATGGGCCGAGGTTACCGGTGCCGACGCGTCGGGACACGTGCCCGTCGGGTTCACCCGACCGTGTCGCCTTGCAGGGGAGGAAAACTGACGCCAGCTCACCCTTGCGGGAGGGTTGAACGGCGCTACGTGGGGCAGCGGCAAGCGGACCGGCGGCGCTGGTTCCGTACGCCGTCAGCCCCGTGGCCGCCCGCCCCGGTCCGCCCGTTCCCGTCCGGCCCGCCCTTCACCGATCTGCCGGTGCCGGGCTGTCAGTTCGGTGACGGCAGGATGCCGGTGGCGCCGTTCGTACCGGGCTCCAGGGCGTCGAGGGCCCGCCGCAGACCCGTCAGCTTGCGTTCGAGGTGCGCCGCCGTGGCGACGGCCGCCGCGTCGGCGGATTCGTCGTCCAACTGCTTGGAGAGCGCTTCGGCCTGCTCCTCCACCGCGGCGAGGCGGGCGGAGAGTTCGGCCAGCAACCCGGCCGGCTCCCGGTCCTCGCCCGAGCGCCCGCCGTCGAGCTGGGCCCGCAGCAGGGCCGCCTGCTCGCGCAGCTTGCAGTTCTTCATGTACAGCTCGACGAAGACCGACACCTTGGCGCGGAGCACCCAGGGGTCGAACGGCTTCGAGATGTAGTCGACGGCGCCGGCCGCGTATCCCCGGAAGGTGTGGTGCGGGCCGTGGTTGATCGCGGTGAGGAAGATGATCGGAATGTCCCGCGTCCGCTCACGGCGCTTGATGTGCGCCGCCGTCTCGAAGCCGTCCATGCCCGGCATCTGGACATCGAGCAGGATGACCGCGAAGTCGTCCGTGAGCAGCGCCTTGAGCGCTTCCTCCCCTGACGATGCCCGCACCAGCGTCTGATCCAGCGCAGAGAGGATGGCCTCCAGCGCGAGCAGATTCTCCGGCCGGTCATCGACCAGGAGGATCTTGGCCTTCTGCATCATGGCCCGCCCTCCTCATCCCGGCGTCGCACCGGGTGCCGCCCCAGGGGACGGCTCCGTATCGCCGTCCGTCTTGTGCCGGTCATCGTAGCCGCACCCCGGCCGCCGCCACACCCTGTCACCGCGATGTCACTGTGCACACAACAAGAACGCGGCGGGAGTTCAGAAGGTTCCCGGCGAAAAGCGTCTCCGTACTTCTCCCGGGAAGGCGGCGCGGGAGCGTCCGCCGGGGGGTGCCGGAACCACCACCGGGGGCGGCACCGGCCGGAGACCCGGCACCGTCCCCGGCGACCGCGTCATTCCCCGCGCATCCACCGCTCCATGACGCCGAGCAGGTAGTCGGGATCGACCGGCTTGGTGACGTAGTCGGAGGCACCGCAGTCGAGCGCCTTCTCCTTGTCGCCCTTCATGGCCTTCGCGGTCAGCGCGACGATCGGCAGAGCCGCGAACTGGGGCATCCGCCGGATCGCCGTCGTCGTCGCGTACCCGTCCATCTCGGGCATCATGATGTCCATCAGCACGACCGCCACGTCGTCGTGCTGCTCCAGCACTTCGATCCCCTCGCGCCCGTTCTCCGCGTAGAGCACCGAGAGTCCGTGCTGCTCCAGGGCGCTGGTGAGAGCGAAGACGTTACGGATGTCGTCGTCGACGATCAGCACCTTCTCGCCGCGGAACCTGAAGGACTTCCGGGCCTCCGGCGTCTGCCCGCCCTGGACCCAGTCCTCCTGCGCGGCGCTCTCCGCGTCCGAGCCCGCCCCGGCGCCGGGCCGGTTGGGCGCGGGCAGCTCCGGACGGCGGCGCGCATCGCCGAGCGCCTGGCGCCGACGCCGGAACACCCCCGCCGAGTTGGCCGGGTCGCCCAGCGGCGCGGAGTCGGCCGGGGGCGTGTACTCCCCCGTACCGGAAGGCGGTTCGTAGGCGCCGGAGCCCCCCTGTGGGTACCCCTGGGCGGGAAGTTCACCGCGGCGCAGCGGGAGGTAGAGAGTGAAAGTGGAACCGCGGCCGGGCTCGCTCGCCGCGTGGATCTCCCCGCCCAGCAGCCGCGCGATCTCCCGGCTGATGGAGAGGCCGAGGCCCGTCCCGCCGTACTTGCGGCTGGTGGTGCCGTCCGCCTGCTTGAACGCCTCGAAGATCACCATCATCTTGCTGGACGCGATCCCGATCCCGGTGTCGGTGACCGAGAAGGCGATCAGATCGTCGGAGTCCCGCAGCATGCCCTGCTCCAGCAGGTTCTCCCTGATGGCGTTCGGCACGTCCGGTCCGGCCGGCCGGATCACCAGCTCCACCGCCCCGCTGTCGGTGAACTTCACCGCGTTGGAGAGCAGGTTGCGCAGCACCTGGAGCAGCCGCTGCTCGTCGGTGTGCAGGGTGGCGGGGAGTTCGGGCGAGACACGTACGGAGAAGTCGAGCCCCTTCTCGGCGGTGAGCGGCCGGAAGGTCGCCTCCACGTAGTCGACCAGCTGGACCAGTGCGATACGGGTCGGGCTGACGTCCATCTTCCCCGCCTCGACCTTGGAGAGATCGAGGATGTCGTTGATCAGCTGGAGCAGGTCGGAACCGGCCCCGTGGATCGTCTCGGCGAACTCCACCTGCTTGGGAGAGAGGTTGCCCTCGGCGTTGTCGGCGAGCAACTTGGCGAGGATCAGCAGGGAGTTGAGCGGAGTGCGCAGCTCGTGCGACATGTTCGCCAGGAACTCGGACTTGTAGCGCATCGAGACGGCGAGCTGTTCGGCGCGCTCCTCCAGGATCTGCCGGGCCTCCTCGATCTCGGTGTTCTTCACCTCGATGTCGCGGTTCTGACGGGCCAGCAGCTCGGCCTTGTCCTCCAGTTCGGCGTTGGAGGCCTGGAGGGCCTTCTGCCGGTTCTCCAGCTCCTCCGAGCGGTCGCGGAGCTGCTCGGTGAGCTCCTGCGACTGCTCCAGCAGCTTCTCGGTCCGGGTGTTGACGCTGATGGTGTTGACGCTCGTCGCGATCATCTCGGCGAGCTGGTTGAGGAAGTCCCGCTGGATCTGGGTGAACGGCTGGAAGGAGGCCAGCTCGATCACCCCGAGGACCTTGCCCTCGAAGAGCACCGGCAGCACGATCACATGGGCCGGGGGCGCCTCGCCGAGGCCGGAGGAGATCTTCAGGTATCCGGGCGGCGCGTGGTCCAGCTGGATGGTCTTCCGCTCCGCCGCCGACTCGCCGATGAGCGACTCGCCGGGCCGGAAGGAGGTCGGCATGGAGCCCGCCGAGTATCCGTAACTGCCGCGCATCCGGAGCTCGTACGCGCCCTCGGCGCTGCTGTCCGCGCCCACCTCGTCGTTGTCGCCCGCGCCCATCGCCAGGAAGAACGCGCCGTGCTGGGCCGAGACCACCGGGGTGAGCTCGCTCATGATCAGCGAGGCGACGTCGTCCAGATCGCGGCGGCCCTGCATCAGGCCGGAGATCCGGGCGAGGTTGCCCTTCAGCCAGTCCTGCTCCTTGTTGGCGAGGGTGGTGTCGCGCAGGTTGGCGATCATCGTGTTGATGTTGTCCTGCAGCACCTGGATCTCACCGGCCGCGTCCACGTCGATCTTGAGGTTCAGATCGCCGCGCGTCACCGCGGTGGCGACGGCCGCGATGGCCCGCACCTGCCGGGTGAGGTTGCCGGCCATCTCGTTCACCGACTCGGTGAGGTCGCGCCAGGTGCCGTCGACGTCCCGCACCCGTGCCTGGCCGCCGAGCTGGCCTTCCGTACCCACCTCGCGGGCGACCCGGGTCACCTGGTCGGCGAAGGACGACAGCTGGTCGACCATCGTGTTGATGGTGTCCTTGAGCTGCAGGATCTCGCCCTGCGCGTCGATGTCGATCTTCTTGGTCAGATCGCCCTTGGCGATGGCCGTGGTGACGGTCGCGATCTGCCGCACCTGTCCGGTGAGGTTGGAGGCCATCGAGTTCACGGACTCGGTGAGGTCCTTCCAGGTCCCCGACACCCCCGGGACCCGCGCCTGGCCGCCGAGGATGCCTTCGGTACCCACCTCACGGGCCACCCGGGTCACCTCGTCCGCGAACGAGGAGAGCGTCGTCACCATCGTGTTGACGGTGTCGGCCAGTTCGGCGACCTCGCCCCGCGCCTCGACGGTGACCTTCTTCGTCAGGTCGCCGTTGGCCACCGCCGAGGAGACCCGGGAGATGTTCCGCACCTGGCTGGTCAGGTTGTTGGCCATCAGGTTGACGTTGTCGCTGAGGTCCTTCCAGATGCCCGTCGCGCCGCGCACCCGGGCCTGGCCGCCGAGGATGCCCTCGGTACCCACCTCACGGGCCACCCGGGCGACCTCGTCGGCGAAGTTCATCAGCTGGTCGACCATGGTGTTCACGGTCGTGACGAGTTCGAGGATCTCGCCCTTGGCGTCGACGGTGATCTTCTTCGACAGGTCGCCCTTGGCCACCGCGGTCGTGACCTCGGCGATGTTCCGCACCTGGAGGGTGAGGTTGTTGGCCATGCCGTTCACGGACTGGGTGAGGTCCTTCCACGTACCGGAGACCCCCTGCACCTCGGCCTGACCGCCGAGGATGCCCTCCGTACCGACCTCGCGGGCCACCCGGGTCACCTGCTCGGCGAAGTTCGAGAGCTGGTCCACCATCGTGTTGAGGGTGTTCTTCAGCTCCAGGATCTCGCCGCGCGCGTCCACGTCGATCTTCTGGGACAGGTCACCGCGCGCCACCGCCGTGGCGACCTGCGCGATGTTGCGGACCTGGGCGGTGAGGTTGCCGGCCATGCCGTTCACCGAGTCGGTCAGGTCGCGCCACACGCCGGCCACTCCGGGCACCTGCGCCTGGCCGCCGAGCCGGCCGTCCGTACCGACCTCGCGGGCGACCCGGGTCACCTGTTCCGCGAAGGCTGAGAGCTGGTCGACCATCGTGTTGATGGTGTTCTTCAGCTCCAGGATCTCGCCGCGCGCGTCCACGTCGATCTTCTGCGACAGGTCACCGCGCGCCACCGCCGTCGTCACCTGGGCGATCTGGCGGACCTGGTCGGTGAGGTTCCCCGCCATGAAGTTGACGGAGTCGGTGAGTTCCTTCCACGTACCGGAGACGCCGTCGACGCGGGCCTGGCCGCCGAGCATGCCCTCCGTACCGACCTCGCGGGCCATCCGGGTCACCTGGTCGGCGAAGGACGACAGCTGCGCCACCATCGTGTTGACGGTGTTCTTCAGCTCCAGCATCTCGCCGGCCACGTCGACGGTGACCTTCTGCGAGAGGTCGCCGTTGGCCACCGCGGTCGTCACCTGGGCGATGTCCCGCACCTGTCCGGTGAGGTTGCGGAACGCCGTGTTGACGGAGTCGGTGAGGTCCTTCCACGTGCCGGCGGCGCCGGGCACCTCGGCCTGGCCGCCCAGCCGGCCCTCCACGCCGACCTCCCGGGCGACCCGGGTCACCTCGGAACCGAAGGACTGGAGCTGGTCCACCATCGTGTTGACGGTGTTCTTCAGCTCCAGCATCTCCCCGGCCACGTCGACGGTGACCTTCTGCGACATGTCGCCGCTGGCCACCGCCGTCGTCACCTGGGCGATGTCGCGCACCTGGGTGGTCAGGTTGCGGAAGACGGTGTTGACCGAGTCGGTCAGGTCCTTCCACGTCCCCGCGGCGCCGGGCACCTGCGCCTGGCCGCCGAGCAGACCCTCGCCGCCGACCTCGCTGGCGACCCGGGTCACCTCGTCCGCGAAGGTGCGCAGTGTCTCGGTCATCTGGTTGATCGTCTCGGCGAGCTGCGCGACCTCGCCGCGCGCGCTCACGGTGACCTTCTGCGACAGGTCGCCGTTGGCCACCGCCGTGGTGACCTCGGCGATGCCGCGCACCTGGTTGGTGAGGTTGCCCGCCATGGTGTTGACGGAGTCGGTGAGGTCCTTCCACACACCGGCGACACCCGGCACGGTGGCCTGCCCGCCGAGCTCGCCCTCGGTGCCGACCTCGCGGGCGACCCGGGTGACCTCGGAGGAGAACGAGGAGAGCTGGTCCACCATCGTGTTGACGGTGTTCTTCAGCTGGAGCATCTCCCCGGCCACGTGGACGGTGACCTTGCGCGACAGATCGCCCTTGGCCACCGCCGTCGTCACCAGCGCGATGTCCCGCACCTGTGCGGTGAGCCGGTACGCCATCGTGTTGACGGAGTCCGTGAGGTCCTTCCAGGAACCGGACATGCCGCGTACCTGCGCCTGGCCGCCCAGCTTGCCCTCGGTACCCACCTCGACCGCGACCCGCGTCACCTGCTCGGTGAACGCCGACAGCTGGTCGACCAGGTTGTTGACCGTACGGGCGACCTTCAGGAACTCGCCGCGCAGCGGCCGTACCGTCTCGTCCGCGGTGTGGGAGCGCAGCTCCATCCGCTGGTCGAGGTCGCCGTCGGCCACCGCGGACAGCACCCGGCCGACCTCGGACACGGGCCGCGCGAGGTCGTCGACGAGCTCGTTGGACGCGTCGATGGCGGCGGCCCAGGAACCTTCGCAGGCCCCCGTCTCCAGCCGCTCGGTGAGCTTGCCCTCGCGGCCCACCACCCGCCGGACACGGGCGAGTTCACCCGTGAGGTGGAGGTTGCGGTCGGCCACCTCGTTGAAGACGGCCGCGATCTCCGTCAGCGGTCCGTCCCCGGAGACGGTGAGCCGCCTGCGGAAGTTGCCGTCGCGCATCGCGAGCAGGGCGGAGAGCAGTCTGCTGAGAGCCGCCGCGTCCACCTCGACGGTTCCTTGGCGCTGTTTTTTCACGGGCTGTCCGCCTCTTGTACGCGTGCTTGAACCCCGCGCCGCCACGTCAGACTCCACCGTGTCCCTCCCGCAGGGTTGACCGTCTCGCTCGGGTGATTCTGGGAGCCTTCCCAGTTCCGAGGTACCTCACCGCCACAGCACACCGTCGACGGGTGCCCATGGAAACGTCAAATCCTTGAAACGTACCAGGCCGCACTCCGCCCGCGGGCACCGATGGGATTCGTCACTCCACCGACACCCGCTCCACCCAGCCGTCACACCGGGCGGCGCCCCTTGCGCGCGCCCGCGTACGCCCATTCCGCTCGTCCGGGGTGAAGTCCGGCCTCGTGTACCCGGCGGCCCCGGCGAGCGTCTAGCCTGGCTGAGGGCCGTCCGGTGGTTCGTCGCGCATCCGCCAGGGACCACGGGACAGCTGTCGGGCGAATCGAAGCTGCGAGATACGGGCACTGGACTCGGGGAAGCGACGCGACACCATATGGGGAGTGCAGTGATCACCGCGCGGGCGGCCGCCACCTTCGAGCCGGCCGGTCGCTCGGTAGCGACAGCCCGCGCCTTCGTCAGGGACACGCTCCAGGGATGGGGCTACACCGACGTCATCGACGACGCCGTCGTGCTCACCAGCGAACTGGTGACCAACGCGGTCGTGCACGCGGGCACCGCCGCGGACGTCCTCTGCCTGCGCGCGGAGGACGGCGTACGCGTCGAGGTCGCCGACCACTATCCGGAGCGTGAAGTCCCGCTCCAGAGCACGGCGGTCGACTTCGGCAGCCCCGACCGGGAGAGCGGCCGGGGCCTTCTGCTCTGCGCCGCACTGGCCTCCCGCTGGGGCGTGGAGTACACCCCCACTCGCAAACACGTCTGGTTCCAGCTGGATCTGCCCGACCGGCCGGTGGGCATCCGCTCCGCCGGTCCGCTGCTGCCCGTCGAGAGCCTGCCGGTCGCCGACCGGCGCATCCGGGTCGCCGTCGTGCAGATCGACATGTCCGGTGCCGTGGCCTCCTGGAACGAGGACGCCTCGTTCCTCTTCGGGTACGCCCCCGAGCAGGTCGTCGGCAAGCAGCTCACCGAGTTCGCCGCCTGGCCGCAGACCCCCGGCACCAGCACCGGCATCGTCGCGGCCCTGCAACTCTCGCGCTGGGAGGGCAGTTACGGCTTCCGGTGCGCGGACGGCCGGGTCGTCCCCGTCTACGCCTCGCACCTGCGCGTCCGGGACACCGGGGGCACTCCGTCCACGGTCTGCCTGATGGTCCGTGACGACGAGCGCGCGGTGCTGCAGAGCCCGGTACGGGCGCCGGTCACCGACACCGGCGAGAGCCGCTCGGCGGACCCCTTCGAGGTGTTCATCGGCTCCCCCGCCCCCGACGACCTGGACGGCCTGCTCCAGCGCACCGTCGAGCGGGCGCGGGACATGCTCGACGCCGACGCCGCTTTCCTGCTGCTGGCCACGGACGACGAGACCGAGCTCGAGGTCCGTGCCACCACCGGTCTGCCGTCCGCCCGCCAGCGCTTCGCCCGGGTCCCCGTCGAGGCGGGCGCCGGCCGTTACGGCTCCGCCCGGATGCCGGCCGTCCACGAGGACCTGACGGCCGTCGAAGGTGCCGTTCCGCTGTTGGGCGGCACGGGGATGCGCTCGGTGGTGACGGTCCCGCTGAAGGTGGAGGGCCGGCTCACCGGGTCGCTGGGCGTCGCGGCGGAGGCAGCGGGCCGGTACACCAACGAGGAGGCCCTGCGCCTCCAGTTCGCCGCCGACCGCATCGCGCTCGCCGTCGAGTCGGCCCGCCTGGGCGAGCTGGAACGGCTCCGCAGAGGCTCCCTCTCCTTCCTCGTCGAGGCGTCCGACCTGCTGGCGGGGACGCTCGACCGGGACCAGACCCTGGCCCTCATGGCCCAGATGACCGTCCCGACCCTCGCCACCTGGTGCGCCGTCTACACCATCGCCGACCCCGCCTCGGAGCCCTTCCTCTCCTACGTCCTGCACGAGGACGAGGATCTGATCGACGGGCTCAAGGCCCTGCTGTCCCGCATCGATCCGCCCGAGCCGGTGCCCTCCCCGGGCGCCCGGGTGTGGGGCGCCCCGACCAAGGCCGCCCACGAGGCCGCGCTGCGCACGTCGATGCGGAGCCTGAGCAGCGACGCCCCGCTGAGCATGGCGAACTCCACCCGCACGACCCTCGCCACGGCCGCCGCGGTGGGCGGGGAGACGGTCGTTCTCCCCCTCGTCGCCCGCAACCGCGTCATCGGGATGCTGACGCTGGGCAAACCGTCGGACGACCACTTCCGCCAGGAGATCCTGGAGCTCGCCGAGGACCTGTCCCGCCGGGCCGCCCTCGCGCTGGACAACGCCCGCCTCTACTCGGAGCGCACGGCCATCAGTCAGGCGCTCCAGCGCAGCCTGCTGCCCCCGAGCCAGCCGGTGGTGCCGAACGTCGAGATCGAGGTCATCTACCGCGCGGCCGGCGAGGGCAACGAGGTCGGCGGCGACTTCTACGACGTCTTCCCGATCCGCGACGGCGTCTACGGCTTCGCCATCGGCGACGTGTGCGGTACCGGCCCCGAGGCCGCGGCCGTCACGGGCCTCGCCCGGCACGCCCTGCGGCTGCTGGCCCGCGAGGGCTTCAGCGGCCCCGCGGTGCTGGAGCGGCTCAACGCGGCCATCCTCGACGAGGGTTCCCGCAGCCGTTTCCTCACGCTCCTCTACGGCGAGCTGCGTCCCCAGGAGGACGGCAGCGCCCTCCTGAAGGTCGTGTGCGCCGGCCACCCCCTGCCGCTCCGTCTCCGTCAGGACGGTTCCGTCCAGGCAGCCGCCGAGCCTCAGCCGCTGCTCGGCGTCATCGAGGACCTGGAGCTGTACGAGGAGGAGGTCACGCTCGCCCCGGGCGACGTCCTGCTCTGTGTCACGGACGGCATCACCGAACGCCGTGAGGGGACCCGCATGCTCGGGGACGACGGCCTGGCGGAGGTCCTGGCCAACTGCACAGGGCTGACGGCCGGTGCGGTGGCCGCGCGGGTCCTGCGGGCCGTGGAGCGGTTCGCCGCCGAGCCGGCCTCGGACGACATGGCCATCCTCGCCATGCGCGTACCGGAGCCGCAGACCATCTGATCCGGAACTGCCCCGGGCCGCCGAGAGACGGCCCGGGGAGGACCGGGAAGAATTCGGAAAGCAAGAAGGCCCCCACCGAATGGTGGGGGCCTTCTTCTTTGCTGAGCCCCAATGCGGAATCGAACCGCAGACCTTCTCCTTACCATGGAGACGCTCTACCGACTGAGCTATTGGGGCTTGCTGCGCTCTGCTGTGCAACGAGATAAGCATACCCCAGTTCCGGGGTCTTCAGAACCACCTGCCACGCGGAGTCCGGACAGTCATGAGAACCCGTCACGGGCAGCCACTTCAGCGTGTGTTCGCCCCGCCTGCTTCTCGCGTGCTCGCCAGGAAGCAACCGCTCCGCAGCCCACCTCGGGCCGCCCGACGGGGCTGGTGCACCGGCGGTGCGGCCGGATGGACCGGGCCGACGGGCGGCCGGGTCCGCCGGCTCACCGATCCGAACGTGCCTGCCTGCACGTCCGTCCCTCCGTCCGTACGGTCCGCACCACCCGCACCGCCTGCCGGCCTCCCGGCGGAGACGGCCCGCGATATCCCGTAAACGCCGTAAACGCAGAAAACCCCCGTGCCCAAAGGCACGGGGGTCTCCCGGAAAAATTGTTCGGCGGCGTCCTACTCTCCCACAGGGTCCCCCCTGCAGTAC